>NZ_DALZXY010000004.1:22223-27650 GCF_031988865.1 Arthrobacter sp. | reverse complement strand
GGCCCTCAAGGTGCTGTACCCCCATCTGGCCGCCGACAGGGGCTTCCTGCACCGGTTCGAGCGCGAAGCCAAGACCGCTGCCCGGTTGTCCCACCCGCACGTCGTCGGCGTCCTGGACCAAGGCGTCGAGGAATCGCTGGCCTACCTCGTGATGGAGTATGTGCCCGGGCACACCCTGCGCGATGTCCTGAATGAACGAACCCTGCTCACGCCGCGCCTTGCCCTCGCCATGATGGACGCTGTGGTGGACGGCCTCGCGGCCGCCCACGAAGCCGGCCTGGTGCACCGCGACGTAAAACCCGAAAACGTCCTCCTGGGCAGCAGCGGAGCTATAAAGATCGCTGACTTCGGACTTGCGCGGGCCGTGACCACCAGCACCAATACGGGAACCCTGGTCGGCACGGTCGCCTATCTGGCACCGGAATTGGTCACCGGCTCCGGGGCGGATGAGCGCAGCGACATCTACTCGGCCGGCATCATGCTCTACGAGATGCTCACCGGCGCCCAGCCCTTCACCGGCGAGGTGCCGATCCAGGTCGCCTTCGCGCATGTGCATTCCACTGTTCCTGCCCCGTCCGAAGCCTGCCCCGGCCTGGCCCAGGATCTCGATGAGCTGGTGCAGTGGTGCACCGCGCAGGACCCCGAGGACCGCCCCGTGGACGGCCGGGCCCTGCTGGGCGAACTGCGCCACATCCGCACGTCCCTCACCGATGACCAGCTGGACTTCCACGCCCCCGGCACTCCCCCGGCGCAGCCGGACAGCCAGACCGCCCGCACCACGGTGGTCCGTCCCCCGGCGCCCGACGGTGCCACCGAAGTGATTGGCCGCACCGAGCCGCACGCCACCGAAGTACTGCAGCGTGCTGACAATGCCACAACAGTGCTTCCCGGCCTTCCGCCGCGCGATGATGAACCGGACTACGACGAGCCGGATTATGAGGACGCAGAAGACGCGGACGACGACGATGGCTATCCTGCGGTCTCCACCCGGGCCGGGCGGCGCCAGGCCCGCAGGGATTTCAAGGCGCAGCAAAAGCAGTCCAGTAAGGATGCCCAGCGTCCCGAAGTATCCCTGCGCTCCGGCCGTCCGCGGCGGCGTGGTTTGCTTCTGGCGCTACTGCTGGCCCTCGTGGTCGCAGCGGCGGCCTTCACCGGCTGGTTCTTCGGAGCGGGTCCGGGCGCACTGGTGTCTATCCCCCAAGTTTCCAATACCCCTGTCACGGCGGCTTCTGCCCTGCTAGGCGAACAGGGGCTGCGCTACACCACGAACGAGGTCTATGACGAAGTCATAGCCGCCGGCCTGGCTGTGGGTACGGATCCGGCCGCGCCGCAGCAGGTCCGCCGCTTCCAGCCCGTAACGCTGCTCGTGTCCAAGGGGCCGGAACTCTTCAGTGTCCCCAACGTCATTCAGCGGTCCGTGGATTCGGCAGGAGAAGAGCTCACCGACGCCGGATTAACCGTCGGCAGCGTCGTTGAGGAATTCAACGAGTCAGTGCCTGCCGGGCAGGTTATTGCCCAGGTCCCGGCTGCCGACGCCGAGCTGCGGCGCGGCACCCCGGTGGACCTGACAGTATCCAAGGGGCCGGCACCGGTGGAGGTGCCGTCGGTGGCAGGCCGGTCGGAGGATGAGGCCACCAAGGCACTCGAAGCCGCCGGCCTCAAGGCTGTTGTTGCTCCCGACCGCGTCAACAGCACCGATGTTCCCCAGGGCGCGGTCCTGACTCAGTCCCCTGCCTCCGGGCTGCTGGAGCGCGGCGGAACGGTCACGCTGACCATTTCGGACGGACCGCGGATGATCCAGGTTCCCAGCTACACGGGCAAGCAGGTGGATACTGCCCGGAAGGAACTGGAAGACCTGGGTTTCCGGGTCCAGGTCAATGAGATCCTGGGCGGGTTCTTCGGAACCGTGCGCGCCCAGGATCCCTCGGGCGGGTCCGCGCCCGAAGGCTCGGTCATCACCCTGACCGTCGTCTAGCCGGCGGCAGGGGCCGGAGCGGCTAGCCCTTTTCGGCCAGCGCCCCGGCTACCAGGAACGCCATTTCCAGGGACTGCATGTGGTTCAGGCGCGGATCGCAGACTGACTCATATCCCTCGACGAAGGCTTCCTGGTCCACCGGATCCGCGCCGCCGAGGCACTCGGAGACGTCGTCGCCGGTCATTTCCACGTGAAGGCCTCCGGGGAAGGTGCCCAGGGCATTGTGCACCTCGAAGAAACCGCGGACTTCGTCCATCACGTCGTCGAAGTTGCGGGTCTTGTACCCGTTGGGTGAGGTCACGGTGTTGCCGTGCATCGGATCGGTGACCCAGAGGACCTGTGCACCCGACGCCGTCACCTTCTCCACCAGGGTAGGCAGCTTCTCCCGGATATTCTGTGCGCCCATCCGGGTAATAAAGGTAAGCCGCCCGGGTTCGCGGTTCGGGTCCAGCTTCTCGATCAGGGCGAGGGCGTCTTCGGGGGTGCTGTTCGGACCGAGCTTTACGCCGATCGGGTTCCGGACGCGGGAGAGGAAGTCCACGTGGGCCGCGTCCAGGTCCCGGGTGCGCTCCCCGATCCAGAGGAAATGCGCAGACGTGTCGTACGGCTGGCCCGTGCGCGAATCGATCCGCGTCAGCGCCCGCTCGTAGTCCAGCAGCAGCGCCTCGTGGCTGGCGAAGAACTCCACCCGTTTCAGGGCTTCGAAGTCCGCGCCGCAGACGTCCATAAAGCGCACCGCGCGGTCAATGTCCCGGGCCAGGGACTCGTAGCGCGAGTGTGCCGGGTTGGCTGTGAAGCCCCGGTTCCAGTGGTGGACCAGGCGAAGGTCAGCGAAACCGCCCTGCGTGAAGGCGCGGATCAGGTTCAGGGTGGATGCCGAGGTGTGGTAGGCCCGGACCATTCGGGCCGGGTCATGACGGCGGGATTCGGGGGTGAAGTCGAAGCCGTTCACCATGTCGCCGCGGTAGGCCGGAAGGGTGGTCCCGCCCCGCGTTTCGTCATTGGAGGAACGCGGCTTGGCGAATTGTCCGGCCATCCGGCCCATCTTGATGACCGGCAGCGACGCGCCATAGGTGAGGACGACGGACATCTGCAGGATGGTCCTGACCCGGGCGCTGATCTTGTCTGCCGTCGCAGCCTCAAAGGTCTCCGCACAGTCCCCGCCCTGAAGCAGGAAGGCCTTGCCCTGGGCGGCCTGGGCCAGCCGGTCGCGGAGAATATCCACTTCCCCGGCGAAGACCAGCGGCGGAACCATGGAGAGCTCGGCGACGGCGGCGGCGTAGCCCGGATCGTCGTGCCAGCTTGGTTGCTGCGAAATCGGCAGGGACCGCCACTCATCAAGTCCGGGATAGACTGCGGCGCCGGACGCCGGAGGGAAACTGGGGTCGAGGTCTGCGGGTGTTTGGCTCACGCCTTAAATCTTACTGGCAGGCGGGGAGCGGAGCGATCAAATGTGTCCTGTTACGCAGCTGGGAGCAGGGTAACGGCTAGGCGCTGTGCGGGGACTCCTGCTGGCCGCCGGCATCCTGTGTGCCGTCCGTGCCGGCCGGTTTGGCTGGTTCGGGTGCACCGATGACGGTGACTTCGCCCGGCTCCTTATGGTCCTTGCGGCGCCCGGCAGCGGGTCCGACGCCGGGTTCAGGCTGTTCCGGGTTCGGGAGCCGGACGGCGGCGCTGCGCGCTTCGGCTGCCTTGGAGGCTTTTCGGGCGGCCGCCATCTTGTCCTTGACGGTGCCCGCATAAACGTCGACGTATTCCTGTCCGGAGAGCCGCATTAGTTCATACATGATCTCGTCAGTGACGGAACGCTGCACAAAGCGGTCGTTCTCAAGGCCGGCATAGCGGGAGAAGTCCAGCGGCTCGCCGACAATGATCCCGATGCGGCGGATGTTGGGGATGCGGCGCCCAATGGGCTGCACCTTGTCAGTGCCGATCATGGCCACCGGGATCACCGGAACCCCGGTCTGCAGTGCCATCTTCGCGACACCTGTTTTGCCCCTATACAACCGGCCGTCCGGGCTGCGGGTGCCCTCGGGGTAGATGCCAAGCAGGTTTCCGCCTTCGAGCACCTTCACTCCGGCGCGCAGGGCCGCTTCCGACGCCGCTCCGCCGGACCGGTCAATCGGAAGCTGGTTCGTCATCCGGAAGAATGCGGCCGTCAGCCGGCCTTTAAGACCGCTGCCGGTGAAGTACTCAGACTTGGCCAGGAAACTCACCGGCCGTGGAACTGCCAGGGGCAGGAAGATTGAGTCGGAGAAGGAGAGATGGTTGCTGACGAGGATCGCCGGCCCCGTGGCGGGCACATTGTCCATGCCTTTAACCCACGGCCGGAACAGGAGATTCACCACCGGTCCGATGAAAATCGTCTTCATCACCCAATAGAACACGCGGCCAGCTCTCCCGTCCGGACAAACACTTTTGGGAGCCCGTTTGGTTCCCCTAGGTACTACTGTAAGGGCCGCAGGCGCAGCGTAGGATTTCTGCCGCGGCCTCTACAAGGAACTTTGTTTCCTGCGGGGTGGAAAATCCGCGTCCGAATGCAACCATAGTCATATGACTTCCCCTGGGCGCCCTGCTCCGTTTTCAAGTGCCGGAAATGGCCCGAATGCCACCACCGGCGTACTGCTGAGCCATGGTTTCACGGGTTCCACCGTGAGCATGCTGGATTGGGCGCGCTACCTGGCGGACGCCGGGTACACGGTCAGCCTTCCCCTGCTGCCGGGACACGGTACTACTTGGCAGGAGCTGGCCCGCACGCCGTGGCAGCACTGGTACCGGGGCTATGACGACGCGTACTCCGAACTCGCTGAGCGCACCGACCGCGTGGTGGTTGCCGGCCTGTCGATGGGCGGGGCGCTGGCGCTCCGGCTGGCGGCCCTGCGTCCCGTGGCCGGCATCGCCGTCGTTAATCCCGGGCTGACCGTTGCCGACCCGCGGGCCCGGTACTCGCGGCTGCTGAAGTACGTGCTGCCCTCAGTGCCGGCCATCGGGAACAACATCCGGCTCCCGGGCCAGGATGAAGTGGCGTATGACCGCACTCCCGTCGGCGCCGTCGCCGAACTCCTGAAGCTCTTCAAAGACACCGCAGCGCTCCTGCCGCAGGTAACCGCACCTGTCATCGCCTTCCGTTCCACGGTGGATCCGGTGGTTCCGGAGTCGAGCATGGACCTGATCCGGAAAATGGTGGGCAGCACCGAACTCGAAGTTGTCCCCCTGGAGAACAGCTACCATGTGGCGACGATGGACCACGACGCGCCGTTGATCTTTGAACGCTCCCATGACTTCATCCAACGGGTGGGCGCAGGTGCTCCGGCATGAGTGACCGCGAACCGGACCGCAACGACTCCACGGACGAAGCCACGTGGCAGGACCTCGTGGCACGGCTGCAGGAGACACCGGACATCGATCCCGGAGACAAGGCCCAGAACCACCACCAGGATCAGGGGGCTGGG
>NZ_DALZXY010000004.1:0-22213 GCF_031988865.1 Arthrobacter sp. | reverse complement strand
CCGCCGCCAGCATCCCGGGCGATCCCACCACACCGCCTGAGCAGAAATCGCCTGCCGAGCGGACGCGGGCCATCTTCGAGAACCAGCCCCTGCTCCGTGATGCCGGCGCCGGCGCGGAAACCGGGCCCCGCGACTACAGCCCGCCGGAGGACGAGTCCGACGGCAGTTTCGTTCCCGAGGAACCGCCGCCGCTGGGCAGCGGTGAGCCCCTGGTCATCCTCGCCTGGCTCGGTGCCGCTGGAGGCCCACTGCTGCTCCTGCTGTTCGCCATGTTCTGGCGCAGCGCTCCGCTGACAGTGGTGCTGGGCGTCGTTGCCCTGTTCGTTGCGTCCTCCGGCTATTTGCTGTTCCGACTGCCGCAGCACCGGGATGAGGACGACGACGGCGCTGCGGTCTAGCCGCAGCCCAAGGCTCCTAGCGCCGGGCGGCGACCCGGGAAAGATCCGCCGCGCCGATCATTCCGGCAGCCGGGCCCAGTGCCGCCTTCTCGATCCTGGCTTCGGGCCGGAACCCCCGGCCGGTGAGGTTCCGGGAGAAGGACCGGCGGGTTGGTTCCAGCAGCAGGTCTCCGGCGTCGCTGAGACCGCCGCCAATCACGAACATGCCGGGGTCCAGGGCTGCCGCGAGGTTGGCGAGCCCCAGGCCCAGCCACTCGCCCACTTCGCCAAGGAGTTCGACGGCGGTCCGGTCCCCGTCCAGCGCCAGGCGGGTCACGACGGCGCCGGTGATGTCCGGGATCCGCCCGTCCACGCTGCGCAGCAGTTCCTGGGCAACCGGCGAATTGGCCGCTGCGAGTTCCCGAGCCTCCCGGCCGAGGGCGTTGCCGGACGCATACTGTTCCCAGCACCCGCGGTTGCCGCATTCGCAGCGCCTCCCCTGCGGCATGATGATCTGGTGCCCGAACTCACCGGCCACACCGAAACGGCCGCGTTCAAGCCGTCCGTCCATAATCATGGCACCGCCGATACCGGTCCCCAGGGTGATACAGACCAGCCGGCTCTCCCCCGCCCCGGCACCAAAGCGCCATTCCGCCCAGGCCGCGCCGTCGGCGTCGTTGGCCAGGTAGACCCGCCGCTTGAGCAGCCGTTCGAGGTTTGCCTGCAGCGGTTCGTTCCGCCAGGCCAGGTGCGGACTGAAGAGGACGGTGCTGCCGGCCAGGTCCATCCAGCCGGCGGCGCCGATCCCCACGGACCAGACGTGTTTTTCGGCCGACAGTTCGCGGACAAGGTCGACGATGACTGCTTCGACCTCCCTCGGGTTCTGCCCGGGAGTGGAGCGGCGGACCTCCGCCAGCACGCGCCCGCTGGAGTCGACCAGCCCAGCCGCGACTTTCGTCCCACCAATATCGATGCCAATGGCCAGGCCTCGCCTCCGCATCGGACTGGACAGCCGTACCGGGCGCCGGGGGCGGAAAGGATCCGCGCGGCGGGACCACCGGGCAGCGGGGGAAAGAGGAACGGAAGCTGGATTTACTGGAGGCATCAAGAACCAATTCTAGGCGGCAGGGCAACGTACGGTCCCGTTGCCGTCAAGCGTTATGCTTTCGAAAGTTACCAGCGAGTACGAAAATGTGATCTAAGTTATAGGGTGGGGATCATCCCGCCGTCCGAAATGATATCGAAGGAGCTATCGTGCGCGAATACAGCGTCCCTGTCCTGGTGGAGTCCTCCCCGGAAACGAACACAACGGACCTGCTGCTGGAACAGGCTGCGAAGCCGTCCAATCCGGCTCTTTTTGCCGTGCGCTCGACCGGGGATTCATGGACAAACATCAGCGCCACCGAATTCCTGGCAGATGTCTCCCGGATTGCCAAGGGCCTGATGGCCTCCGGTATCGGTGCCGGCGACCGTGTCGGCATCATGGCCCGCACCCGCTATGAATGGACCCTGGTCGACTTTGCGATTTGGTTTGCCGGAGCAGTATCCGTACCCGTGTACGAGACTTCCTCTCCCGCACAGGTCGCCTGGATCCTCGGCGACTCCGAAGCCAATGCCGTGATCGTCGAAGCTGCACGGCACGAAAACGTGGTTCGGCAGGCGGCAGCCGATGAAGACCTCTCGAGGGTGTCTTCTGTCTGGCAGATGGATGGCGGTGGACTGGACCAGCTCCGCGAGGCAGGCACGGCGGTCACCGATGAGGAGCTCGAGGCACGGCGTTCGCTGGCGAACCTGAAGGACATTGCCACGATCATCTACACCTCGGGCACCACGGGTAAGCCCAAGGGCTGCGAGCTGATGCACAGCAACTTTGTTGAGCTGTCCCGCAATTCCCTGGCGGCGCTGCCCGAAGTGGCCAAGGAGGGTGCGCAGACGATTATGTTCCTGCCGCTGGCCCACGTGTTCGCCCGGTTCATTTCCGTGCTGGCCGTTGCCGCCGGAGCCACCGTGGCCCACACCCCCGACGTCAAGAGTCTCCTCCCGGATCTGCAGAGCTACAAACCCTCCTTCCTCCTCGTTGTGCCCCGTGTCTTTGAGAAGGTCTACAACTCCTCCATGCTCAAGGCCGAGGACGGCGGCAAGGGAAAGATCTTCCATGCCGGTGCCAAGACCGCGATCGAATGGTCAAAGGCCAAGGAGCAGGGCAAGATCCCGCTCGGCTTGAAACTGCGGCACGCCCTGTTCGACAAACTGCTCTTCTCCAAGATCCGCACTGCCATGGGCGGACGCGTCCAGTACGCCGTTTCCGGCGGTGCGCCGCTGGGTGACCGGCTGGGCCACTTCTTCAACGGAATCGGGGTCATGGTCCTGGAGGGCTACGGGCTCACCGAGACCACTGCGCCGATCAGTGTCAGCACACCCAAGCTGATCAAGATCGGCACCGTCGGCGCACCGCTGCCGGGCAACGCGGTTCGGATTGCCGACGACGGCGAAATCCTGACGAAGGGCGTCAGCGTGATGAAGGGCTATTACAAGCGCCCTGACCTCACCGAGGAGAACTTCGTGGACGGCTGGTTCCGCACCGGGGATATCGGCCAGCTCGACTCCGACGGTTTCCTGAAGATCACCGGCCGCAAGAAGGAAATCATTGTCACCGCCAGCGGCAAGAACGTTATTCCCGCCCTGCTGGAAGACTCCATCCGGGCCGACGCGATCGTCTCGCAGTGCGTGGTGGTCGGTGACCAGCGGCCGTTCATCTCGGCGCTGATCACCCTCGACGAAGAGGCGCTGCCGGGCTGGCTGGAACGGCACAGCCTTCCGGCCGGGACCACCGTGGCCGAGGCCTCGCAGACCCCGCAGCTGCAGGCTGAACTGCAGACACTGGTGGACACCGCCAACCAGGCAGTCTCCAAGGCTGAGGCCATCAAGGTCTTCCGTGTGGTTACCACTGACTTCACTGAGGCCAGCGGGCACCTGACGCCGTCCATGAAGATCAAGCGCGCCCAGGTGCTCAAGGACTTCTCCGCCGTGGTCGAGGAAATCTACTCAGGCCAGCGGGTCTAACCGCCGGAAAACACAAAACGAAGCAGGGCCCCGGAGAATATCCGGGGCCCTGCTTCGTTTACCGGTGGTGCAGTTCGGTGTGAACTGACGCGGTGTGGGTGCTGCTTACGGCTGCGGCTTGGTGTCCAGGGAGAGCAGGGCGTTTTCCACGACCTCTGTCAGGGCCGGGTGGATCCAGTACTGGCCGCGGGCCATGCTGTGCGCATCCAGGCCAAAGGCCATTGCCTGGACCAGCGGCTGCACCAGCATGGATGCCTCATGGCCCATGATGTGCGCGCCGAGCAGCTGCCCGGTGGAACGGTCCGCCAGGAGCTTCACGAAGCCCGTGCTGTCCTCCATGGCCCAGCCGTACGCCGTCGAGCCGTAGTCCTGGACGGCCACTGCCAGATCCATGCCGTGCTGGGCGGCGTGGTCCCGCGCCTGCGCCTCGGTAAGGCCCACGGAGGCCACCTGCGGATGGCTGAATACTGCCGCGGGCACAAAGCGGTGCGATGCGGCCTGCAGGTCCTCGGGATGCAGCAGGTTGTGGCTGACCACCCGAGCCTCGTGGTTCGCTACGTGCTTGAGCTGATGCTCGCCGCTCACGTCTCCCAGCGCCCAGATACCGGAGACCGGCTGCCCTCCGCTGAGGACCCGCTGGTACTCGTCGACGGCGGCACGGCCGTCGTCCTCCAGGTCGAAGCCGGCGGCCGCAAAGTCCAGGCGGTCGGTGTTCGGTACGCGGCCGGTGGCCACAAGGACCAGGTCGACGTCGATTTCGGTGGAACCGGCGGGACCGGAGAGAACGGCACGGACTGAGCCGTCGGTATTCTCCGCCAGCGAGTCGACCGTGTGGTTCAGGCGGACATCCCACTGCTCAGCGGCGGCCGCTGTGAAACGTTCTGAGACGGTTTCGTCCTGTGAACGGAGCAGTGCACCGGAGCGGACCGCCATGGTCACCTGCGAACCGAAGGCAGAGAAGACGAAGCCGAATTCGGCGGCGATGTAGCCTCCGCCCAGGATCAGGATCCGCTCAGGCAGGTCATCCACGCGCATCACGGTATCGGAGGTGTGGACCTGCGGCAGGGTGATGCCGGGAATGTCGGGAAGGACCGGCCGGGATCCGGCGGCGATCACAATCTGGTCGGCCGTGATCTCCGCACCCGAGGCCGTCTCCAGACTGTGGGAGCCGGTGAACCGGACGTACTCGCTGTAGAGGGTGACGTTTTCCAGTTCCTCGTCCCGGTAGCGCCGCCCGCCTTCGGAGATGGCGTCAATCCGCCCGAAGATGCGGTCGCGGATGTCCCGCCACCGCACGCCCTCAAGGTTCTGGTCCACACCCAGGCGCCCGGCTTCCGCCGGGGCGGCGGCCAGCTGTGCGGGATAGACGAACATCTTGGTGGGAATGCAGCCGACGTTCAGGCAGGTTCCACCGAACGTTCCACCGTCAATGACGGCGACTTTCCGCCCGTCCCATTCCGGGGTGATCAGGGAGTTGCCGGAGCCGGAGCCGATAATGGCGAGGTCGTAATGAGTCACCCCTCCAGTCTATCGGCGCGCGGCTCCGGGCCTGAATCCCTTAGCTGGGCTCGATCACCACGAGCAGGTCGCCGCCGTCTACCTGCTGCACGCCGCCGACGGCGAGCCGCTTGACGGTTCCGGCCACCGGTGCCGTGATCGAAGCCTCCATCTTCATAGCCTCGATCGTGGCGACCGTTTCTCCGGCGTCGACCTCCGCCCCCTCCTCAACGGTCAGGGTCACCGCGCCCGCGAAGGGAGCCGCGACGTGGCCGGGCTGCGCCGGATCGGCGCGCTCGGCTGCCTTGGCGCTGCTTTCCACACTGCGGTCCCGCACCATCACCGGACGCATCTGCCCATTCAGGGTTGTCATGACCGTGCGCATGCCCTTTTCATCGGGCTCGGACACCGCTTCGAGGGTGGCGATCAGGCGCACGCCCTTTTCCAGTTCCACGATGTGCTCCACCCCCGGACGCAGGCCGTAGAGGTAGTCGCGGGTGTCCAGGACGGAGACGTCACCGTAGGTTTCGCGCATCGTGGCGAATTCGCGGGCAGGACCGGCGAAGAGCAGCCGGTTCAAAGTAGCGCGGCGGGTTGCGGAATCCCCTCCGAGTCCCTGCGCGTCATCCTCGGTGAGCTCCACCAGCCGCGGCTTGGGTTTGCGTCCCTGCAGTGCCTTGGTGCGGAAGGGCTCGGGCCAGCCGCCGGGGGGATCCCCCAGCTCTCCGCTGAGGAAGCCGATGACGGAATCCGGGATGTCGTAGTTCTGCGGGTTCTCTTCGAAATCGTCCGGCGAGACGTTGCTTCCAACAAGTTGGAGGGCAAGGTCGCCGACGACCTTCGAGGACGGAGTGACCTTGACCAGGCGGCCAAGGATCCTATCCGCGGCCGTGTACATATCTTCAATGGCCTCGAACCGCTCCCCCAGGCCCAGGGCGATCGCCTGCTGGCGCAGGTTGGAGAGCTGGCCGCCGGGAATCTCGTGCCGGTACACCCGCCCGGTGGGACCGGCCAGGCCGGACTCAAACGGGGCATATACGCGGCGCACCGCTTCCCAGTACGGTTCCATCGCGCTGACGGCTTCCAGGCTGAGCCCGGTGTCGCGTTCGGTGTTGGCCAAAGCGGCCACCAGGGACGACGCCGACGGCTGGCTGGTGGTTCCGGCCAGGGTGGCGCTGGCGACATCCACCGCGTCCACTCCGGCCTCAGCCGCGGCCAGGAGGGTGGCCAGCTGCCCGCCTGCGGTGTCGTGCGTGTGCAGGTGGACCGGAAGATCGAACCGTTCCCGGAGGGCTGCCACCAGCTTCGCGGCGGCGGCCGGACGGAGCAGGCCCGCCATGTCCTTGATCGCCAGGATGTGGGCCCCGGCATCGACCATCTTCTGGGCCAGGTCCAGGTAGTAGTCCAGCGTGTAGAGGGTTTCCTTGGGGTCAAGCATGTCCGCGGTGTAGCAGAGGGCCACTTCGGCGACCGCGGTGCCGGTGCGGCGCACCGCGTCAATGGCCGGAGCCATCTGGCTTACGTCGTTCAGTGCGTCGAAGATCCGGAAAATGTCCACGCCGGCTGCCGCCGCTTCCTCGATGAACGCGTCGGCCACTTCCGTGGGATACGGCGTGTAGCCGACAGTGTTCCGTCCGCGCAGCAGCATCTGGATGCAGATGTTGGGCAGGGCCTGGCGCAGCGCGTCCAGCCGCTCCCACGGATCCTCGCCTAGGAACCGGAGCGCGACGTCGTAGGTCGCCCCGCCCCAGGCCTCCACGGACAGCAGCTCCGGAGTCAGGGCGGCGACAGCGGGTGCCGCCCCCACCAGGTCGCGGGTACGGACCCGGGTGGCCAGCAGGGACTGATGGGCGTCGCGGAACGTTGTGTCAGTGACGGCCAGGGCCTGCTGGGCGCGAAGTTCCGCGGCGAACTTCTCCGGTCCCAGTTCCTGCAGCCGCTGGCGGGAGCCGGGGCGCGGGTCGGGCAGGTCCGCGGGCAGTTTCTGGCGCGGGTCGATCTGTGCCGGCAGCTCTCCGTGAGGTTTGTGCACGGTGACATCGGCGAGCCAGTTCAGCAGCTTGGTGCCGCGGTCGGCCGGGCCGCGGGCGTTCAGCAGTTCCGGGCGTTCTTCGATGAAGGAGGTCGCGACGTCGCCGGCAACGAAGTCGGGATCGTCAAGCACCGCCTGGAGGAAGGAAATATTGCTCGATACGCCGCGGATCCGGAACTCCGCCAGGGCCCGGCGGGCACGGTTGACCGCTGCGGGATAGTCCCGTCCGCGGCAGGTGAGCTTAACGAGCATCGAGTCAAAGTGCGGGCTGATCTCCGCCCCGGCGTAGACGGTGCCGCCGTCGAGCCGGACACCGGCACCGCCGGCGGAGCGGTAGGCGCTGATCTTCCCGACGTCGGGCCGGAACCCGTTGGCCGGGTCCTCGGTGGTGATGCGGCACTGCAGTGCCGCGCCGCGGATCTGGAGCTCGTCCTGGACCAGGCCCAGGTCTGCCAGGTTCTCCCCTGCGGCGATCCGCATCTGCGCCTGGACCAGGTCGACGTCGGTAATTTCCTCGGTGACTGTGTGCTCCACCTGGATACGGGGGTTCATTTCGATGAATACGTGCTGGCCCGCGCGTTCGCCGATGGTATCCACCAGGAACTCGACGGTTCCGGCGTTGACGTACTTGAGTGACTTGGCGAAGGTCACCGCGTCCCGGTAGAGGGCCTGCCGGATCTCCTCGTCCAGGTTCGGCGCCGGCGCAATCTCGATGACCTTCTGGTGGCGGCGCTGCAGCGAGCAGTCCCGTTCGAAGAGGTGGATGACGTTGCCGTCATTGTCGGCCAGGATCTGCACCTCGATGTGGCGCGGACGCAGCACCGCCTGCTCCAGGAAGACCGTAGGATCGCCGAAAGCGGTGTCGGCCTCCCGCATGGCAGCATTCAGCGCCTCTGGGAGGTCCTTGGCGGTATCCACCCGCCGCATCCCGCGGCCGCCGCCGCCGGCGACGGCCTTCACGAAGATGGGGAAGCCTATGTCCTCGGCCTTGGCCAGCAGTTCGTCCGCGTCTGCACTTGGTGCCGTGGAGCGCAGGACGGGGATCCCGGCCTCGCGGGCGGCGTTCAGGGCGTGGACCTTATGTCCGGCCAGTTCCAGGATGTCCGCGGCCGGACCAATGAAGGTGATCCCTGCTTCCTTGGCGGCGCGGGCCAGCTGCGGGTTCTCGGAGAGGAAACCGTAGCCCGGGTAGATCGCGTCGCAGCCGGCCTCGCGTGCCACGCGAATGATCTCATCCACGTCCAGGTAGGCCCGGACCGGATGGCCTTCGGTTCCGATCAGATAGGCCTCATCGGCCTTCTGCCGGTGAAATGAGTTGCGATCCTCGTACGGGAACACCGCAACGGTCTTGGCACCGAGCTCATAGGCCGCGCGGAAGGCCCGGATCGCGATTTCCCCGCGGTTGGCTACCAGAATCTTCGAGAACATTGCACTCCTGCATGGTTGCGGGTGGATGGAACCGGTCCAGGCCATCAGCTTTCAGTCTCAGTTCACCAGCTGGAAACAGCAAGAACTGGTGAGACACATCACATCAAACATATTTCAGTGCCAGGCACAGATGTGCAAACTCGAGCCTGCCCGGCTTGTCGGTACGCGTCACATAGAATGATTGTGGTTCCCCGGCACGGACCCGGCGCCCGTGATCCTCGACACGTTAGGTATTGGTTCAACAAGTGCAAGTAGTGAGCATCAGCAGCTTGAAAGGCGGCGTCGGCAAAACCTCTGTGACGCTGGGCCTGGCCTCAGCCGCACTGGCTGCCGGAATTCCTACCCTCGTAGTGGACCTGGATCCACATGCCGATGCCACCACCGGCCTGGCTGTCTCGGCCGGCGACCATCTGGGTATCGGCGACATGCTCCGCAGTGCGCGCAAGGCGGATCTGGCAGCCAACGTGGTCTCCAGCGGCTGGACCGCGACAGCACGGAAGCTGCAGGGACAGGATGCCTCCCGCCAGCCCGTCCTCGACGTCGCAATGGGCTCGGCCTTCTCCGGCATCTACGACCGGCCGGACCTCGGCAAGCGGGACCTGAAGCGCCTCTCCACCCTGCTGGCCAAGGTCAGCGGCTACGGCTTGGTGCTCATCGACTGCCCGCCGTCCCTTAACGGCCTGACCCGGATCGCGTGGACTGCCAGCAACCGGGTACTCCTGGTGGCCGAACCCGGCCTGTTCTCCGTGGCAGGCACCGAACGGACCATGCGGGCCCTGGACCTGTTCCGGCAGGAGTTCGCCCCGAATCTGGCACCGGCAGGCATCGTGGCCAACCGGGTCCGGTCAACGTCCAGTGAGCACACCTTCCGCCTGGCTGAAATGAAGCAGATGTTCGGCGACCTCCTGCTGGAGCCGAACATCGCCGAGCAGGCGAACTGGCAGCAGATCCAGGGCGCGGCGCATTCCGTGCACCACTGGCCCGGTGAATCGGCCAAACAGGCCGCGGGATCCTTCGATGCCCTGCTGAAGAACCTGGTGCAGACCGGCAGCGTCCGCAACCGGGTGATGCGCCGCCCGGCCAGCTAAGGCCCTCCCGGCCCGCCGCCGGCCCTCGCGTGCCCCAGACACATCAAAGAGGCCGCCTCCATCTGGAGGCGGCCTCTTTGGCTAAGCTGAAGTTGTTTTGCCAGTCGTCAGGAGCTGGCTCATTCCTGGAGGGAGTGGCTACTTCCCGGAAAAGGCTAGCTGATTTTGCGTGCAGCCCGGCGGCGGCTGAGTTCGTCCTCGGCGTAGGAATGTTCGTCCACGTGCTCGCTCGGCAGCTGGGCCAGGCTTCCTTCCACCTCGCGCCAGACCCGTCCGACGGCGATGCCGAAGACGCCCTGACCACCCTGGACCAGATCGATGACCTCGTCCGCGGAGGTGCATTCATAGACACTGGCACCGTCGCTCATCAGCGTGATCTGGGCCAGGTCTTCCACGCCGCGCTCCCGCAGGTGCTCGACGGCGGTCCGGATCTGCTGCAGGGAAACACCGGTGTCCAGGAGCCGCTTGACTACTTTCAGGACAAGGATGTCGCGGAAGCTGTAGAGACGCTGGGTGCCCGAGCCGGAAGCACCACGGACGGCGGGTTCCACCAGTCCGGTGCGTGCCCAGTAGTCCAGCTGGCGGTAGGTGATGCCTGCCGCCTTGCAGGCTGTGGGGCCGCGGTAGCCGGCGTCCTCATCCAGGACCGGCAGATCCTCGGTGAACAGCAGTCCCTGGGCACTGGCCGGCAATGCCTTCCCGGGTGCAACGGCGCGGTGTTCGCCGGCATCGCCTTTCGGACTCACTGTTCCTCCTCGTAACGGTCCCCGTTAAGTCGGCAGCTGCCACAGATCATCGGGATAAAAATTCCAGCGTTTCGCTGGTTGACACCCTGACTGGATTTCGCTGGACCCGGTGTCAAAACCGGTCCGCGCCAACCCTGTCTAAGTGTCTGCCTGATGACCCTTTAGCGCAATGGGGACTCTATGCTTCGACGTTAGATCCGTGTGCGCCCAAGGTCAAAGATGCGGCCTCTTTTTCTGCAGGCGTGTCGAGCCGCTCAGCGCTCGAAGTCCTCCGGCTCAACGTCCGCGAGGAACTCCCGGAACTGGCGGAGTTCCTGCTCGGCGTTCTCCTTCTCGTCCTCATCCTCGTCCGCCTCGGTTTCCGTGATCCGCACGCCGGCCTCATCCAGGACGTTGTCAGTGCAGAAAATAGGGCACGGAACCCGCAGGGCGACGGCGATCGCGTCGGAGGCGCGGGAAGAGACCCGGGTGCCGTCGTCGAACACCAGCTCCGCGTGGAAGACGGTGTCTTCCACCGAGACCAGTCGGACTTCGGTGACGAGATGCTTCAGGGACTTAATGACGGTGACCAGCAGGTCGTGCGTCATGGGACGCGGGGGAACGATCCCCTGCTGCACAAAGGCAATGGCACTGGCTTCCGGCGCCCCAATCCAGATGGGCAGATGGCGCTCCCCCTCAAGTTCCTTGAGGAGCACCAGCGGCTGGTTGGACGGCAGCTCGATCCGCACGCCTACAACTTCAACTTCCTGCATCGGCTTCAGCTCTCCATCCGGGCTATTTGGCCGTTGACCAGGGCACTGTGCAGGTTCAGGCAAAGATCGCTGATCTCCCGCGCTGTTTCAGCGGCCCGTGCCTTCGAGGCGACATCCCTGCGTGAGGCAACTGGAGCAATGACCCGCTCCACCAGTCCCAGTTCCCGGTCCGCAGCGGCACGGAAGGGCCTAAGGTGGCGGGGTTCGATGCCGTGGGCTTCCAGCTGGGTACAGGCCTTGGCAACTTTCAGGGCGTGTTCATCATACTGCTGGGCGGGTGCGGTGATAAGGCCGAAACTGATGAGGCTTCGGACCAGCTCGGCAGTGGCACCGGATTCGGCAACCAGTTCGTCGAAGGTGAAGAGCCGGGCCCGAGTGCGGGCGGCAAGTTCCTCTGCCAGCTGCTCGGAAACTGCCCGTGGTGCCAGGGTGATTCCGCCGGGAAGGGAATCAGGGCGTTCTCCTCTGTCGATCGCGTCAAGGTAATCCTTGATGACCTTCAGGGGCAGGTATTGGTCGCGCTGCAGCGCCAGGACAAACCGCAGCCGTTCAACGTCCTGGGTGGAGTACTTCCGGTAGCCCGCGGCTGTGCGTTGCGGTGCCACCAGTCCCTTCTCCTCGAGGAAACGGATCTTGGAAGCGCTGATCCCGGGGAACTCGCCGCTCAGGTCGGCGAGGACCTGGCCGATGTTGAGTATGCGCGGGCGCGCGCGCTCCGCGGCCGAGCCGGCAGCGCGCCGCGCAGCCTCTGGTCCTGGCATCCGATTCCCGCCTTTAGGCCGTGCCGGCAGCCGGACGTGCAGCGTAAAAGGTGAGCCGGAACTTGCCGATCTGGACTTCGCTGCCGGTGCGGAGCAGCAGGCTGTCCACGCGGTCGTTGTTCACGTACGTCCCGTTTAGGCTCATGGAGTCAACCACCCGGAAACCCTCGCCGCTGCGCCGGAATTCAACGTGCTTGCGTGAGACGGTGACATCGTCCAGGAAAACGTCCGCGTTCGGGTGGCGTCCTGCCGTGGTGACGTCCTGGTCAAGAAGGAACCGTGCGCCGGCGTTCGGGCCGGAGTGCGCGATGAGCAGGGCGGAGCCTGCGGGAAGGGCGGCAACTGCGGCGCGCTCGTCGACGCTGAGCTTAGGCTCAACCGACGTGTCTCCGGAGACCGGCGGAAGGCTGATCGAAGTGGTGTCCTCCGCACTGTATCCACGCTGATCGTCCGCTCGTGCGGCGTTATAGTCCTCGCCCGCCATGGTATTCCTCCCCAAAAAGAACCGGCCATCCCGCATAGTTTGCGGCTGGCCTGATTTCACTCGCTTACCGTTCGTGCCTTACCGGCTGTCTTAGCCTACCTGCTAGAGGCCCCGCAGGGCACAGGAGATTTCCCGGCCCCGAGCTGTGCTGAGACCGCATACCCGGATAAGGGTGAAGACCGCCGGGTCCGCAGCGCCCACCTACCCGGCAGCCGTACCGTCGAAAAGGATCACCGGAACGGAGGGCAGAATGCCCTGACTCACGTTCAGGCTCTCCATCCGTCCGCGAAATCCGGCCTCGGCCAGCAGGACGGCGGAATCGCGGTCCCAGCGGCAGCCGTGATCCCACCGGGCACTGAACGGCGAAACTGCCCGCTGCAGGCCGCGCTTGAAACTGCCTTCCGGGGCAGCCACATGTTCAGCGAAGACAGCCCGGCCACCGGGTTTCAGCACCCGGAGGACTTCGGCGAGGACTGCGGCAGGGTCCGCCACGGAGCACAGCACCTTCGTGGCCAGGACGGCGTCGACGCTGCCGGACGCAAGTCCGGTGTCTTCCGCCGGGTTGGCCAGCGCGGCGGGGCGGCCGCGTGACGCCGCTGCCGTGTCGAGTTCCTGCCGGCGTCCGGGATCCGGTTCCAACCCGATCCACTCCGCTTCTGAAGCCAGCAGCCCCAGGTTTCCACCCGTCCCGGCACCGATTTCCAGGACCCTGCCCCGCAACGTGCCGATGAGGAGTGCACAGCGCCGTTCGTACTCCGCATAGCTGATCTTCGCCATGCAGACGAAAGTACCCCCTTCAGCGGATCAGCGCTGCCACTGCACCGATCTCCACCAGCGCGCCCGGTACACCCAGCCCCGAGACAAGGGCCGAAGTCACGAGGGCGGGTTCATCGGACGCCAGCTCCGGTGCGATCGCGGCGTAGCCGGCGGCGACGTCTGCACCTTCAACAAAAAGAACGGTCCACTGCACGACGTCGGCCAGGCCGGCCCCGGCTGCGGCGAGCGCCGTTTTCACGTTTGCCAGGGCGTGCCTGGACTGGGCGGCAGCGTCACCGCTGCCGAGGAGGGAGCCGTCCGCATCAACTGCGTTCTGGCCTCCCACGTAGATCGTGGTTGCGCCCGGCGGAACAACAGCCACATGGCTGAAGGCCGGGCTGAAAACGAGTCCTTCGGGACGCAGACGCGTGATGGTAGTCATCCCCACACGATCACACGAAGGCCCGCCACTGGACAGGGGCTGCGGCATTGGAGTCCCCCGCGCCCCCGTATCCGTGCGCCCGTGGCAGCTGCCCCATGCGCGGCCACGAAGTCTCGGGTGCGCCACCGATCCTCTTGGACCTCGGCACGACGCCGGTTCGCGGCGCTAGTCCGGCTGGGCGTCAGCCAGCTCGAGCAGCACTTTTCGGGCCCGGGCCAGTACCTGGGCTGACACGTTCGCGTCGTAGGAGTGAGCGACGGCCAAGCCTTCAACGGCATACCGGACAACCAGGGTGCGGTCAGGGTCCAGGCCGTCCTTTTCGAACATGGCGAACCAGGTGTCGTTGTCCTGGTCGCTGAGTGCCTGGACGCCGGGGATTTTCTCCAGCGCCGGCCAGATTCCGGCAAACGTCCCATATTCGGCCATCAGCCCGGCATCCAGTCCGCACAGCGCCCGCACGTAGGCGCGGAGCACTTTGCCCGGCCGGTTCTCGGTCAGATCCACCAGCTCCAGCACCCGTGCGCGGAACCGTTCCAGGTGATCCTCCGCCACCGCGTAGAACAGGGCCTCCCGGTCCGGGAAATGGTGCAGCAGCCCGCCCTTGGACAGCCCGGCGGCCGTGGCAATGTGCTGCACTGACGCGGCGGTCCCGCGTTCCGCCAGGACGGTGACCGCGGCATCCAGCACGGCCCGCCGGGTTCGTTCGGTGTTCCGTTTCCCTTCGTGTTCCGTCATCGCCGCTCATCCCACTGGGCGGCTTCCGGTTCAGGACCGGCTCCAGGTCCCGCTGCCGGGCCCGCTTCACCGGGTATACCGGCGCCGTCGTTGGTTTCCAGGACCCGTGGGATGACCCGCCAGGCAACCACGCCGGCGACCAGCAGGATGGCTGCCGCCACCAGCGCTGTAACCTGCATGGCTCCGGTGAAAGCGTGCTGGGCGTCAGCGATGTATTCGACCGGGCCGCCCTGCAGGGCCTGGAGCCCTGAGGCCAGCGAGTCCGTGACCGCAGCCCGGGTGTCTGCCGGCAGCGCGGAGAGATCCGGCAGTCCCGTCCGGTAGAGGGCGGTCAGGACGGACCCCAGCACGGCGATGCCCAGGGCGACACCCAGTTCATAGGCTGTCTCCGAGACCGACGACGCCGCCCCGGCGCGTTCCCGCGGGGCGGAGGCAACCACCGCGTCGGTGGAGAGCGTCATCGCCAGGCCGATGCCCAGCCCGATGACCGTCAGTCCGACGGCGATTCCCACGTAGCCCTGCAGCCCCTCGGTCACGGAGAGCAGCACTAATCCCACGGCCCCGAGGATCAGTCCGCCGCCGATCGCCGGGCCGGTTCCAGCCCGCGACGCAACAGGGCCGACCACAAACACCACGGCCATCATCGCCAGCGTGACCGGCAGTTCGGCAAGTCCTGCCTGGAGCGGGCCGAAGCCGCGCACCAGCTGAAGGTACTGGGAGAAAAAGAACAACAGGCCGCTCATGGCGAAAATCGCCAGGCCGTCGGCAATAACGGCACCGCGGAAGGCCGGGCGGCGGAACAGCTCAAGGTCCAGCATCGGCTCCGGAACCCGGCGCTGCCGGCGGATAAAGACCCAGCCGGCTGCCAAACCCAGCAGCAGTGCCACGATGCCCGCCGGGTCGATTCCGTGGCCGAAGGCCCGTTTAACGGCGTAGACCACGGGCACGATCGCCGCGACGGAGAGGACCGCGGATGCCAGGTCCAGCTTGCCCGGGACGGGGTTCCGGGACTCGGGCAGCAGGATAGCGCCGAACACCAGCAGCAGGAGCATCACGGGAATGTTGATGAGGAATACGGAGCCCCACCAGAAGTTCTCCAGCAGGACGCCGCCGACCAGCGGTCCAAGCGCTGCTCCGCCGCCGGCTCCGAGCGACCAGACGGCTATGGCGCGGGTGCGCTCGGCCGGGACGGTGAAAACGTGCCGGATGATCGAAAGCGTCGAGGGCATGATCGTGGCTCCGCTGATGCCCAGCAGCGCCCGCGCTGCGATCAGGACCTCTGGGGTCGGGGCGAAGGCAGCCAGTGCGGAGGCAATGCCGAAGCCCAATGAGCCGATCAGCAGAAGCCGCTTCCGGCCAATGCGGTCGGCGACGTTGCCCATGGTGACCAGCAGCCCGGCCAGCGCAAAGGAGTAAATGTCCCCGATCCAGAGCAGCTGTGTGGCGGTCGGTTCCAGGGAAGCGCTCAGCGACGGCACCGCCAGCGCGAGTACTGTGCCGTCGACTGCCAGCAGCATCACAGCGAGCGTCAGCACACCCAGTGAAGCCCATTCGCGCGGGCCGGCAGGGGAAGGTAAGGCAACGGATCCGGTCATAACCACAGACTACCGACCATATGGTCGGTATTGGAAGCCATTTAGTCTGTTAATTTCGGGGCGGCGGGTAGGATCTGCGAGCGCGTGGATGAGAGCGTCCAGTGCGGTGGCGGCTGACTCTTCGCCCTCCGGCCACTTTCAGTGCGCCCGGCTGTCCGCCCCAAACCACTTCCCCAGGGCTGCGGCGAGGTCCTGCCGGCCCGCCCTCCTCCGGTTGCCGTCCGCGGGCCCTGCGTCCACCCAGGCGACATGGCCATCCGGGCGAAGCAGGACCGCCCGAACGCCCAGGTCATCGCAGCCGTCGACGAGGTGGTCCACCCGGTCCTCCCAGCCGGCCACGAGGTGCTGTCCTTCCGGGTCAAGCAGGATCCCCCGTCCGCCGTGCATATGTTCATAGAGGCGTCCGTGGGCCAGCGGCATGTCCCGCAGGCGCCGGCCAAGCAGTTCGTGCCCCGCGCCAAAGTCATAGCGGACGCTCAGCGCGGTGATCTTCTCGATCAGGTACCGGTTGACGTCGTCGAAATCCATCAGCTCCGCGATCAGCCGGCGGACCGCCTGCGGTCCGGGCTCCGCAGAAGCCAGTTCGGACTGTGCACGGGTGGTAGCCAGGACGTCGGCGGCCACGGGGTGCCGTTCGGTGAAGTAGCTGTCCAGCAGCTCCTCCGGCGCCCAGCCGGTGACCGTTGCGGCCAGCTTCCATCCCAGGTTGAATGCGTCCTGGATCCCGAGATTCAGGCCCTGCCCGCCGAACGGCGGATGCACGTGCGCGGCGTCGCCCGCGAGCAGCACCCTCCCCTTCCGGTAGCTCTCCGCGAGCCGGGTGGCATCGCCGAACCGGGACAGCCACCGTGGTGAATGTGCCCCGAAGTCGGTACCGGCGTAAGTGCGGAACTGTGCCTGCAGTTCCTCCATGGTCGGCGGGGTACCGCGGTCTTCTGCGACTTCGGCGGCGGTCACAACAACGCGGTAGATCCCGTTCCCCACCGGCCCGGCACCAAAGTCGCGGTGCTTCCCGCGGACCCTGGCAACGACGTCGGCCACTTCCTCCGGTGGTGCCGTCAGCTCAACTTCGCCAATGAGGAACTCCCGGCCACTGGGGTCCCCGGGGAAACCGATACCGAGCTGCCGGCGCACCGTACTGCGGCCGCCGTCGCATCCCACCACGTAGCGTGAGCGCAGCTCCTTGCCGCCTGCCAGCGTAAGGGTTACCCCGACGTCGTCCTGATGCAGGCCGGTGATCGCCTGGCCCCGGCGTACCTCGACGCCGAGGCTGGCGGCATGCCGGGCCAGCAGGCGCTCTGTTGCGGGCTGCGGGATGCCCAGCACGAAGGGATAGGTGGTATCGAGGTCCGGCGGCGGTTTGCTGATCCCCGCGAAAAACCCGCTGAGCGGATACTGTGTGCCTTCGGCGGTGAACTCCTCCAGCAGGCCGCGCTGATCCATAATCTCGATGCTGCGGGCGTGCAGCCCCAGGGCCCGGACCACTTGAGTGGGTTTAGGCTCCTTCTCCAGTACCAGCACCTCCACGCCGTGCAGCCGCAGTTCGCTGGCAAGGAATACCCCGGTTGGCCCGGCTCCGGCGATAACGACGTCGATCATGGGCACCCCTGTCCGTTGTTGGTTCGAAACCCCTGGCTCCCTGGGGCTCTGCCATGATCCCCTGAAGCCGCCTGCTGGCTAGCCGGCCTCAAGCCGCAGCAGCCGGTCATCGTCCGGGCCGGGATCCCCGCGGCCGTCGGTGTTGTTCGTGAGTAGCCACAGGGTGCCGTCGGGTGCCGTTACGGCATCGCGGAGGCGCCCGTACTCGCCCGCCAGGTGTTCCGTGGAGGATCCGAGGGCGCGCAGCGGTACTTCCCGGAGCCGTTCCCCGCGCAGGTTCGCAATGAAGATGGATTCCCCCGCGACGGCGATCCCGCTGGGACTTGCCTCGGCGGGCGTCCACTGCTGGACGGGGTCAATGTACCCGTCCTCTCCGGCGATGCCCTCCACCTCGGGCCAGCCGTAGTTCCCGCCGGCTTCGATCACATTGAGTTCGTCCCAGGTGTTCTGCCCAAACTCGCTGGCGTAAAAGACGCCGTCCGCGTCCCAGGCAATTCCCTGCGGGTTGCGGTGCCCATAGCTGTAGACGAGTGAGCCGGGGAACGGGTTGTCCGCCGGCACCCCGCCGTCGGACGTCATCCGCAGGATCTTCCCGGACAGGGACTGCTTGTCCTGGGCGCTGTCCCGGTCCCCGGCATCTCCCGTGGTGGCGTACAGCATGCCGTCGGGTCCGAACGCGATGCGTCCGCCGTTGTGGATGGGTCCAGCCTTGATGCCGTCCAGGACCGTCTCGGCCTGGCCCAGTGCCAGCGATCCGGCGCTTCCGCGCAGTTCCCGCCGCTCGATGCGGTTGCCGTCCTCGGAGGTGAAGTAGGTGTAGAGGAAGCCATCCTGCACGGCGATCCCGAGGAGGCCACCCTCTCCCTGCCCGGCAGCCCCCTCGATGACGCCGACGGTTCGGGGGTTGCCCCCGGTCTTGAGTGCCGGGAGGTCGAGTTCCAGGATGCGGGCGGAGTCGCGCTCGGTGAGGAGAGGCGTGCCCTCGTGGAAGGCGATTGCCCAGGGCGCGTCCAGTCCGGTGGTGATGACTTCCGGAGCGCCGGGACCTGCCGGGACAGGCTCGCCGGAAGCGGCCGTTTCCGGGGATGCGGGGCTCGACGACGGAGCGGGCGGTTCATCTGGGGTGCAGGCGGTGCTGGTGATTGCTGCCGTGAGCGCGAAGGCAGCGGCCGCCATCCCGCCCACCCGTCGTCGTCGTCGTCGTTTTAGGCCGTACCGGTGCGTCATCCGGCCGCCCTGTTTCCGGCCTTAGTCAGCACTCATGCCGCCGGTGAGGTTGAGCACGGAGCCGTTCAGGCTTTCCGCTCCGCCCTGGGCCAGGAAAACGGCGGCTTTTGCGACTTCGCCGAGGGTGGGAAGTGTCCCGGTGGTGGTGAGGGATTCCAGGAACCGGGTGAATTCATCGAGCGGCATGGGCAAATCAGGTGTGCTGCCGATCGTTTCGAGGATGCGCTGCGAACGGAGGCACACGGCCCGCACACCGGCAGGCCCGAACTCGGCGGCCATGGTCCGGGTGAGTCCCTCAATTGCAGAGCAGGCCGCAGCAAAGCCGCCCACGCCAGCGATCAGCACCCGGGCGGGTGACGCGGACAGCGTCAGGATTGTTCCGCTTCCGCGCGGCACCATATGCGCGGCAGCAGCCCTCGCGGTGATGAATTGGGTGCGCAGCCAGGCCGCCGCCGGAGCGACGACGTCGTCCACGCTCATTTCGAGCAGAGGAGGTCCCTGCACCAGCGGGATGGCCACGGCATTGAGCATGACATCGATCCCGCCCGCGTCCTCAGCGACGGCCTTGGCGTGTGCTTCAACCGCCAGCTGGTCATAGGCATCGACCTCGCTCACGTGGGCGGGCCCCCCGCCTGCCGCGCGAATCCGTTCAGCTGTCTTCTTGACGGCGTCGAGGTGGCGGCCGGCGAGGAACAGCTCGGCGCCGGAGCGGCTGAACTCCTCCGCCACGGCACCGCCGATCGCTCCGCCAGCCCCGTGAATGATGATCTTCTGCATGGGGGGATCCTTTCGCCGTCTTTCTCCGCCACATAAGCAGAACGGCGGGCGGCACGGATAGCCCCCGCAGCCCAATGCGCCCCGGACGAAACCCAGATCGCGGCTGGTGGGCTACACGCGTTCGTCCTGCTGCGTACGTCGCCGCTTCACCCAGACCGCGAGGAACAGCCCGGTGAGGACGAGGATGACGAGGACGTCCAGGATCGGGTTGGCCAGCAGCTCAGCGCGCTCCTGGAGCCATATCTGGGCCGCGGACGGGAGGATCTCCGGGGCTCCGACCAGGCCGTTGGTGGTCCAGAAGAGCACCCCGGCTCCGATCATCAAAAGCCCGGTGAGCAGCGAGGTGGTATGCACGTCCCGAGCCGCCGCCAGGCAGCTGCGATCAGCAGCAGGGGCACAACCATGCCGGCGCCGTACGCAGCGAGCAGTCCCGCGGCGGCCAGGGAGTCCCCCCGGGCGGCGGCGAGGGTGAGGACGGCACCGAGGATGGGGCCGGCGCAAAACCCGGCTATCCCGCTGGCCGCACCGAGCAGGAGGGTTTTGGCGAGCCCGGTCCTGGCCGCGGCCTTCGCGTGCAGGCTTCCCGCCCCGGGCAGCAGGCGCGCGGCGTCGAACCCGAATCCAAGGGCCTGCACCGCGCCCAGCACGATCAGGACCAGCGACGCGATAAGCACAATCGCCTGCCGGTGGGTAACGAACAGTGCCCCCAGCGCGCCGGCACCGAGTCCGATCGGGAGCAGCACGAAGAGCAGACCAAGATAAAATACGGCTCCGTGCAGCAGCAGGCGGGGGCCTGCTCCGATGGTGGAAGCGAAGAACGCCGGCATCAACAGTGCCGCGCACGGGCTCAGCAGCGCGAGCGCTCCGCCGGTTATGGCGGTGATCAGGCCAATGTCCATCCTGGGTTACTTCGCGGCGGCGAGGGCGGCCTGAAACGCGTCGTGGAAGACCTGCGAAGGCTGCGCTCCGACGATCGGCTGTCCGCCCAGGATAATTACCGGAGTGGAGTAGGCTCCGAGCTCGAGTCCGAGTTTCTGGTTGGCCGCGATTTGCCGGGCGGTCTCCTCCGCCCCCAGATCGGCAGCGAACTTATCGGCGTCCAGACCGAGTTCGGTGGCCAGCCCGTTGAGGGCCTGCTCGCTCAGATCCGTTTCGGAGCGATGCTTCCCGCCCTTGAACAGCCCGTTGTGGTACTCCCAGAAAGCGCCCTGCAGGCCGGCGGCGTAGGACGCCCGCGCTGCCCGCTCCGAGGCGGGGCCAAACACGTTCACGTCACGCCATTCGATCCGCAGGTCTCCGGCATCGGCATACTCCATCATCAACGGCAGGGTCTCGGCGTTGAACCGGGCACAGAACTGGCACTGGTAATCAGAAAAAACCACCATGGCTACCGGAGCGTCCGCTGGGCCAGCGGCCATCACATCGGACGCATCACGGCGCTCTACGATCCTGAGATCAGGCTGCCCGTTCGCCTGCGCCTGGTCCGGCCCCGCGGTCGAGGTGCCGGAAGCGCCCGCAGAGCCGCTCCCGCTGTTCAGCGAAAAAACGACGGCTATGCCGGCGGCGGCCACGGCGAGCACCACAACCGGCACCAGCCACGACGAACTCCAGCTGCGTTTGGACTTAGGTGTGGACCTTGCGGGCATCAGCATTCTCCTCAGGATCTTTGGCAGGCTCCCGTCTACTATGGCAGATAGTAGAACTATGCAGGGTAGTAGAGTTCTGCCAGTATTGGGCCATGACTTCTACGGCGGCCCCAGCCTGGTCGAGAGCTGGCGGCGGATTCCTGCTGGCGGCGGCCTCTGCCAGGGGCCAGCCCGGCGGCGGCCCGGCCCGGGCCACTCCGGTGGCGGCTCTCCGATGAGCGGGAGCCAGCCGGGAGACCTGCTGCGGCTGGGCGCCCTGGAAGCCCAGGTGATGGATGTGCTGTGGGATCACGGCCCCTCGACCATCCGCGGAGTGATAGAGGAATTGCCCTCCAAGCCTGCCTACACCACAATCGCCACCGTGCTGACCAACCTGGACCGCAAGCATCTGGTCACCATCACCCGGCAGAACCGCTCCACCCGGTACGCTGCCCGGGTAAGCCGGCATGAACACGCCGCCGAACTGATGGAACAGGTGCTGCAGACCAGCCGGAACCGCGCTGCCTCGATTCTGCAGTTCGTGGAGTCAATGCCCGAAGATGATCTGGACCTGCTGCGGGACTATCTCAAGAGCCGCGACGGCGGGACCCGGGAATGACCCCCGGAACGGTAGCGGCGCTGCTGGCTGCCAGCCTGGTCATCCTGGCATTTGCCGGGCCGTGGCTGCTCCGCCGGGCAGCGCCCGCACTGGTGCGTGTTCCGCGGCTGGGAATCGCCGTCGTCGCTGGCAGCACCCTCATCTGGCTCATCACGCTGCTGGCGATCGGCCCCGTACTGGCCTGGGGCTTATCCGGGCCCGCGCTCATCTCCGGCCCCGCGGCAGTAACCTGCCAACGCTGCCTGGCCGCCGCGAATCCGTTCGCCGCCGGCGCCGTCACCACGGAAGTTCCGACCCTCCTGCTGCTGGTGCTGCCCGGCGTCCTCACGCTTGCCCTCGGCACCGGAATGGTGGCGCAGATGATCCGGCGCACGCAACGGTCCCGCGAGGCAGCCCGGGCACTGCGGCGCGGCGCGCAGCAGTGCCGCCTGCTCGGCCACGAGGTGACGGTTCTCGACGCCGACCATCCCCTGGCGCTCTCATTCCCGGCCCGCCACGGGGGCATCATGCTCTCCAACGCTGCCCTGAAGGCGCTGGACGCTGAGGAGCTCGCCGCCGTCCTGGCCCATGAACGGGCGCACGTCCGCCAACGCCATCATCTGGTGTCCGC
>NZ_DALZXY010000003.1:0-84663 GCF_031988865.1 Arthrobacter sp. | reverse complement strand
GGTATCCGGGTCCGCCACAGCACCCTCGAGGTCCACCGGTTCCCAGCCATTGGCTTCCAGAGCCCGGACCAGCCGCCCCGTGGCGAGGGCGGCAGCGGCGTCGGCGTCGGTCATGGCGGCCCACAGCGTCTGCTCAACTTCGGCAGTCACCGCGGCGCTCACCGGGTTGCCCACCTCGACGGCGAGTTCCCGGGCCTGCCGGGTGAGGGCGCGGAGCAGACGGTGCCGTTCGGAGTTGAGCCGGCGCAGTTCCTCCCGGTCCAGGTCCTGCTGAGCCTCGCGCAGGGAGGCACCGAGGCCCAGGATTTCCGTGATTTCCTGGTCGCGCTGCCGGACGAGTGTGTTGGCAAGCCAGGCGGCAGCGGACGGTTTGGGAAGGGCCTTCAGCGCCTTCCCCAGATCCTTGTCTCCGCTGCGTGCAGCCTCAGCGGAGGCGCTGTTGCGGGCTGCCGTGAATTCTGCGGGCAGCAGTGCGTAGAGGCCCGTGACGATTTCGGCCGGAACCGGCTTCGACGTTTCCCGGGCCGCGCTCATGCCGGATGTGGACCGAACCGGCCGATGGCCACAAAAACGTTCATCATAAGAAGGATCGCCGGGAGGGCAACACGGTGGCGTTCCCCACGGCGCAGGTGGAGGGCGACGGCGAACGCCATCATCAGTGCCAGCGCGCAGGCCGCTATGGGGGTGAGAATGGGGGCGAAATCGGTGGCGGCCGGAAGCAGCAGGCCCAAAGCCCCGAGGATTTCGGCGACCCCGATCAGCTTCACCGCCCAGGCCGGAAAATCGGCGGGCCAGCGAAGCACGCGGACGAGCGTCGGGTAGGGCTTGACGAGGCGCATCACTCCCAAGCCAAAATACAGCAGCGCCAGCACGATCTCCGCCACCCACAGAAACACAAGCATCGATGATCCTTCGTCCCCCGGTAATGCCGGATAACCCGGCATTGCCATCCTATCCAGCGCCTGCCTAGAAGCCGACGACGCCGTGCGGAACGTAGTGCTCAGCCAGCAGGTCCAGGTCATCCGCGGTGAGCACCAGATCCAGCGCTCCGACGTCGTCATCCAGGTGCTCCAGGCTGGTAGCCCCGATCAGCGGAGCCGAAACCACCGGGTGCGCAAGCACCCAGGCGATGGCCACCTGCGCCCGCGAGGCCCCGTGGGCCTCGGCCACCTGGTCAATGGCATCGGCTATCCGGCGGTCGGTGGGGGCATGTGCCGCGTAGAGCTCACCGCACAGGGTGTCGTCCCGCGACCGTCTGCTGTTTTCCTCATCCCAGCCGCGGGCCAGGCGTCCCCGCGCCAACGGGCAGTACGCCAGCACACCGATGCCCTGATCCAGGCAGAGCGGATACATTTCCCGTTCCTCTTCCCGGTAAATCAGGTTGTAGTGGTCCTGCATGGTGATGAACGGCGTCCAGCCATGCTCCCGCTGCAGGCCAAGGGCATGGGCGAACTGCCAGGCATACATGGTGGAAGCGCCGAGGTAGCGCACCTTCCCGTCCCGGACCAGCTGGTCAAGGGCAGAGAGGGTTTCCTCCAAGGGAGTGGACCGGTCCCATCGGTGCACCTGGTACAGGTCGATGTAGTCGGTGCCAAGCCGGCGCAGGCTCTCCTCCACCTGCCAGAGGATGTGCTTCCGGGAGAGCCCCCAGCCGTTCGGCCCCGAAGTCACTTCCCCGTGTACCTTGGTGGCGATCACGATCTCCTCCCGGCGCGCGTATTCATTCAGCGCCTGGCCCAGGATCCGCTCGCTGTCCCCGGCGGAATAGACATTGGCGGTATCGAAGAAGTTGATGCCCAGTTCGAGGGCGCGGCGGATGAGCGGCTTGGCTTCCTCCTCCCGGAGGGTCCAGGGATGGGCGCCGAGGCCTGGGTCGCCAATGCTGAGGCAGCCCAGGCCCAGGGCGGAGATGGTGGCCCCGGAGTTGCCGAGTTTGACGTAGCGCATGGAAGTCATGGACCTTGCCTCCAGGAATTCTCGGCAGTAGGTGCGCCCGCACCTGCATCGGTACTGCCGATGCTACGGGGACGGCAGTACCCGGTACAGGGCCGGGGCATGCGTCTGCCCCGGCCCAGCCGACTTCGAGCTGGCGGCCGGGGGCTGCCAGCCGGGTATCCCGCCGACCTATACTGAGCCATGGCCTATCCGGACGCTACCGCCGCTCGCACGCAGCGGAGGGACGATCCGCTGCCTGCCGCTGGATCCGGCGGCCAGCGGGACAGGACCACGATGCGTCCGGGCCGGGAGGGGCCGGCGGAGGAACTGCTGCTGGCATATCTGCGTGAGCAGTTCGGCGAACTGCTCACGCAGCAGCGGAGGGTGCAGGCCGAGGAACCCGACGCCATCCATAAAATGCGGGTCAGTACCCGCCGGATGCGCTCAGCCCTGACCAGTTACCGCAGGCTCCTTGCGCCTGAGCCGGCACGGACGCTGCGCACCGAACTTAAATGGCTGGCGCAACTGCTGGGTGCGGCCCGCGACGCGCAGGTGATGCGCCACCGGTTGCAGGACCTGGTGGCTTCCCAGCCGCCGGAACTCGTCCTGGGTTCCGTCTCCGCGCGGATCGATGAGGTGCTGCTCAGCGACTATGCGGCCGCCGTCCGGAACATCGGCGTCGAGCTGCAGGGACGGCGTTACGGGCGCGTGGTTGACGGGCTCAGCGCCCTCGTTTTGGAACCTGCCTGGACTGCGGATGCGGGCAGCTCCGGCCCGGAAACCGCTGAGCGCATGATCCGCCGGGACCGTTCGCGCCTGCGCTCGCGGATCCGGAAGGCCAAGGCCGAAGAAGACCGGGAACTGCACGCGGAGATCCTTCATGAAGCGCGGAAGGAAGCCAAACGCCTGCGTTATGCCGCGGAAGTCTGGAAGCCTGCCGGCGGCCAGGCCGCCGAAGTGATGGCGGATGCGGCCGAAGGCCTGCAGAAAACCCTGGGCGAGCATCAGGACAGCGTGGTTACGCGGGCGCTGCTGCGCCGCATGGGCAGCCTCCCCGGTCCGGGCGAAAACGGATTCACCTACGGCCGGCTGCACGCCATCGAGGAGATGCGGGCCGAGGCGGCCGAACGGCAGTTCCGCCGCCTCTGGAAGCACTTCCCGAAAGGCCCCTGAATCCGGCACGGCACCCCATAGCCCTGGATCCTCTGGACTCAGCCGGCTACACGGACTTACCCTGCAGGAAGCGGGGGCTGGTTCTTCCGGCACCGAACGGGTGGTGCGGGTAACCAGAGAGAACCGCTGACGGAGGGATCCAATGGAATCTCCCTGGGCGCCCCTGCGGAACCGGATGTTCTTCATCCTTTGGCTGGCCCAGCTCGGGTCCAACATCGGTGCCTGGATGCAGACCGTCGGGGCGCAATGGTATCTGGTGGAGAGTGGAGCCAATCCTGCACTGGTCTCCCTGGTGCAAACGGCCTCGCTGGCCCCGGCGCTGCTGCTGGGCCTGATCGCCGGCGTCCTTGCTGACGCGTTCAACCGGCGGCGGCTGATCCTGGGGAGCAACCTGTTCGCCGCCGGCGCCGGGGTACTCCTGACCGTCGTTGCGGCCGTTGGACTCCTCACCCCGGATGCCCTGCTGCTGTACACCTTCCTGATTGGCTGCGGCGTGGCACTGGGCGCCCCGGCCTGGCAGGCCATCACCCCGTCGCTGGTGCCGCGGGGACAGATCCGTGCAGCATCCGCGCTAGGGTCCGTGGCGGTCAACGCCGCCCGCGCCATCGGTCCCGCGGTCGGCGGCCTGCTGGTATCCCTGGCCGGACCGGCATTCGTCTTTGGGATCAACGCGGTGTCCTTCCTGGGGACAGCGCTCGCCGTATTCATCTGGCGGGCTGCCCCGGACAACCCGGAAGACCGGGAGCACGTCGGGGAGGCCCTGGCTGCGGGCATCAGGTACACCCGGGCAGCACCACGGATCCGGCGGATCCTGCTGCGTTGTGTTTTGTTCATGGTTCCGGCCAGTGCACTTTATGCGCTGCTGCCGGTGGCGGTTAACGGGCATCTGCAGCTGGGCTCCAGCGGCTACGGCCTGCTTTTGGGTGCGCTGGGCGCCGGCGCGATCCTTGGCGTGGTGTTCCTGCCCCGGGCCCGGAAAATCCTGCATGACAACGCCCTGCTGGGTCTTTCCGCGGGGGTCTTCGCCGCCGGCGTCTTTGCCGCCGGCTATCTGCCGGTGCTGCCGCTGGCCGTCCTGCTGGTGTTCTCCGGAGCCGCCTGGATCAGCACCTTCTCCACCCTCAACAGCGCCATGCAGCTGACTCTGCCCGAATGGGTCAGGGCCCGGGGCCTGTCCATCTACCTGATGGTCCTCACCGGGACACAGGCGCTGGGCTCGCTGCTCTGGGGATCCTTGGCCACGGCCTACGGCTACGCGCCCGTGCTGGCCGCTTCCGGCGTCGTGCTGGTGCTGGTGGGCCTGAGCATCCTGGTGCTTCCGCTGCTGCCACGCACCGGAAAGCTGGACCGCAGCGTCCCCGAGCCGGACCTGGGGCTGGAAGTGGAAACCGAGCCCAAGCCCACCGACGGCCCGGTGACCATCCTCGTGGTCTACGAACTCGACCCCGACAAGGCGCCGGAGTTTGTGGAGGCCATGCATGAAGTCCGGCTCTCCCGCATGCGGACGGGAGCAAGCATGTGGGAGCTGGTGCATTCGGTGACCGATGACCGAGAGTTCCGGGAAATTTACGACGTTCCCACCTGGCGGGAGTACATGCGGCAGGAGCACGAACGGCTCACGGGGGAGGACCGCGCGAATATTGACCGTGCCGCGTCGTTGGCCCGGGAGGAACCACGCACCCGGTGGTTCCTCCCGGCGTCGGCCTAGGCGTCGGCAGCCAGCGCTTCGCGGACCCGCGGGGCGACTTCGGTGCCGTACAGCTCGATGGTCTTCATCAGCAGCTCGTGCGGCAGGGTGCCCAGGCTGTACTTGAGGTCGAAGCGGGAGAGTTCCAGGGTCCGGGCCGTGCGCACGATCTTGGCCGCCACCGTTTCCGGGGACCCGATGAACAGTGAGCCGTCGGGGCCTGCGGTTGCTTCGTATTCCGGGCGGGTCACCGGGGGCCAGCCGCGCTCGCGGCCGATCCGGTTCTGCATCCGTGCGTAGTGCGGCCAGGCTTCCTCCAAGGCCTGCTCGTCGGTCGAGGCGATGTAACCGGGGGAGTGGGCGCCAATGGGCAGGGCAGGCTTGCCGAATTCCTTGAGTGCACGCTTATAGAGTGAGACAAAGGGGGCGAAGCGCGCCGGTTCCCCGCCGATAATGGCCAGCATCAGCGGCAGCCCATAATGGGCGGCCCGCACGACCGACTGCGGTGTGCCCCCGACGGCGATCCACGCCGGGATCGTGCCGCCATCCGTGGGCGGGTAGACAGTCTGGTTCTTCAGCGGCGGCCGGGTGGAACCCTGCCAGGTCACGGGCTCCCCGCCGAGCAGGCGAGTGAACAGGTCTAGTTTTTCCTCAAACAGGACCTCATAGTCGGCCAGGTCGTAGCCGAAGAGCGGGAAGGACTCGGTGAAGGAACCGCGGCCGAGGATCACCTCGGCCCGGCCGTTCGAGACCGCGTCGAGGGTGGCGAACCGCTGGTACACGCGGATCGGATCATCGGAGGAGAGGACCGTCACTGCCGAGCCCAGCCGGATGCGCTGCGTCTGGCCCGCAATCGCGGCCAGGACCGTTTCCGGTGAGGAGACCGCGAAGTCGTCGCGGTGGTGTTCGCCGATTCCGATGAAGTCGAGCCCGACCGAATCGGCAAGGGCTGCCTCGGCTACGACGTTCCGGATCACCTGGGGCATCGGCAGCCTGTTTCCGGCAGCGTCGAAGGTGACGTCCCCGAACGTGTCCAGTCCAAGTTCAATGTGCTGTGCCACTCAATCCACCTCTGTCAGTCGCATGCTTTTGCATCTATTAAAGCCGACAACCTGCCCGGGGCAGGGATTATTCCCTGCCGGGTCCGCTCCGCACGGCTGCCCGGCCCCGCCGCGCGGCACCAGGTCCGTTCGGGCAGCTGCGCAGCCTGCGGATAGACTGGAAAACGGTCCGGAGCCCGAGCTCCGTGCGGGGGCAAAAGGATTGATCTACCAACCGAGGACTAGTTGAGGAACTTTGCGAGAGTTTAGTGCACGCCTGGCCACTGCCGAGGAGATAGCTGACTGGGACGCTCACGTCCTGGCCAATCCCAACGGCGGAAACGTCCTCCAGTCCGCGGCCTACGCCGAGGTCAAATCGCACCACGGCTGGAATCCAATTTATCTCGTCTTCACGGGCCCGGACTATACGTCCTACAACCTGGCGATCGAAAAAAAGGTCCCGGTCCTGGGCAGCCTCTGGTACCTCATCAAGGGGCCCGACGCCGCGGCTGCCGAAGACGTGCCGGCCATGGCCCGCGCGCTCGGCGATTTCATCAAACAGACCGGCCGCCGGGTCTTCGCCCTCAAGGTGGAACCCGATGTGCTGGACGGTGAAGACGTGCAGAAGCTGTTCACCGGTGCCGGCCTGGTCAAGACGTTCAACCTCCAGCCCAACGACTCCACCGCGCTGCTGGATACCACTCCGGACACCGAGCAGATCCTCAAGAACATCTCCTCCCGCGCGCGCAACGCCGTCCGCCGGGCCATCCGTGAAGGCGCCGACGTGCGCCGGGTGGAACCCACGGAAGAGAACATGCGGGCGATGTACAAGCTCATGAGCCACATTGAGGACCGTTCCTCGGCACGTATGCGCTCGTACGACTATTACCGCCGCTTCTGGTCCAATTTTGTGGCCGCCGGGCAGGGACGCTTCTACTTCGCCTTCGAAGACGGGGAGCCCAGCGTGGGTGCCTTCGTGATTGCCTATGGGAAAAAGGGCACCTACAAGGACGGCGGCTCCAAGCCGCGGCGCAAGCAGTACGGCGATTCGCACCTGGTCCAGTGGACCGCGCTGACCGAGCTCAAGGAAGACTTCGGGATCGAAGAATACGATTTCTGCGGAACGCCTCCGAGCAGTGAACTCAAGAACAAGGAACACCCGCACCATGGGCTGGGCCTGTTCAAGACCAGCTTCTCGAAGACCGTGACCGATTTTGCCGGGTGCTATGACTTGGTGCTGGATCCGCTCCGGTACCGGATCTGGAACACCATCGGTGAGCGGGTGACACGCCAGATTTACTGGCGCCGACACCACCAGCCGTTCTACTAAACCGCACACACGACGAGGCCTATAGGGGTGGAGAACGTGGATAACGACGACGACCGCCGCAAGCCTGCCTCGAATCCGGAGCCTGTGGCTGGACTGATTCCGGTCATTAAGGCCCCGGAGCGCACCGGGCGGGAGGGCAGGCGCCGTCTCCCCGGGGCACCTGACGAGCGTCCGGAACTACCGGCTGCCACCGCACCGATCACCGGGACCGGCACCGGCCCCGGAACGGGCGGGCTCCGCAGTACCAAACCCAAGCCGCCGCCTGCCACCACCTCCGTGCCGAGGTTGGCGAAGGCCGCCGCGCGGAAATCTGCTGCCCAGGGGGCGGGGGCGCCGCCAGGGATGCCGCAGGGGTTCCGGACCGGTTTGCCAGCCCGGCCCGGCAAACCGCGGGCCCGCAAGACCACTCCGCGCCAGCACAGCCAGAGCGCGGCCCAACGTCAGGACTCCTCATCCGCAGCCGCCCGCCGGATGCTGCGCCGGCTGGTCCAGGGCGAGGCTCCGCCTACCCAGGCCATGTCCATCGTCGAACGCCTGGCCGGCAGTCCCTACGCCAACCCCCGGGTGCGTACGGGCGGCCCGGATGCCAGCGCCCGCAAGACACTGGACCTGGCCCTGGGCATGGCCGAAACCATGTTCCGCTACGGTGCGGGTGCCTTGGAGGTTGAAACGGCGATCATCGCCGTCACGGCCGCCTACGACCTGGACAACATCGAAGTGGACATCACCAACCAGTCCGTCCTGCTGAACTATTCGCCCAAGGACCAGACGCCCATCACCGTGATGCGCGTGGTGCGGTCCTGGACGAACAACTATGCCGGGCTGGCCCTGGTCCACCGGCTGGTCACCGACATCGTGGACGGCAACGTCTCCCGTGCCGAGGCCGCGCAGCAGCTGAATACGATTGTGCACCAGCCCAAACCCTTCCCGCGCTGGGCGGTTACGTTCTCTGCCGGCCTGTTCGCTGCGGCCATCATCGCCTTCATCGGCAGCGGGCCGCTGGGCTCCGCCGTCGGATTCTTCAGCACCATCCTGGTCAGCCTGCTCCAGCGGCTGCTGGGGCGCTGGCGGGTGCCGGACTTCTTTACGACGGCGGCCAGCGGTTTCCTGGTCACGGCCCTGGCAATGCTGTTTTGGGCCCTGAATGCCACGGATTCCGTGGAGGTGGATATTTCACCAGGCATTGTTGTTGCCGGCGGTATTCTCTTGCTGCTGCCCACCGGCCGGCTCGTTTCGGCCGTGCAGGATGCGATCAACGGCTTCCCGGTCACGGCAGCCGGCCGGTTCCTCTCCGCCTTCCTGACCTTCGCCGCCATCGTGGCCGGTATCGCCGTCGCACTGGTGATGGGGTCACTGATGGGAATGCCCCGCCTAGAGGTGACCGAGGTGGCGTCGTCGCAGTACCCCTTCGCCGTGACCTTCCTGATCCTTGCCGTGGCGCTTGCCACGATCAGCATCACGGAACAGTCCCCGGTGAACCTGCTGCTGCCCACCGTCCTGATTGGCCTGGGCGGATTCCTGGTCGGCACGCTTTCGGAGGCGGTTGGCGTGGGGCCGCGCCTGACACCGGCAATAGCCGCAATCGCGATCGGCATGGCAGCGCGCATCGTCGCCCTGCGGATGGGGGCGCCGCAGCTTGTCATAGCCGTGCCTGCGGTCCTGTTCCTCTTCCCCGGGCTGAGTATCTTCCGCTCCATGTACGGGCTGAGCATTGGCCTCGACGACGTTTCGGGCGGCGTGATCGGTCTCTTTAACGCGCTGACCATCATTCTGGCGATCGCGGGAGGGGTAGTGTTCGGCGACAACCTGGCCCGGCCCCTGACCCGGAACCTGAACGGCAACGACCGCCGCAACCGCCGGCGTTGACGGTGGCGCGGACCCGGGCTGCACGGCCCGGGTCCGCGGAGAGCGTCTAGATGGACCGGGCTACAAAACCTTGCCGATCGGGGTCTTCTTCTCAGCTTGGAAAGCGTCTTCCGAGCGGCCCGCGGCCCAGTATCCGGAGAGGGATACCTGGCTGCGTTCCAGTCCATGCCGAGTGAAGAATATTTCCCGCAGGGCCTTCATTGCCTCGCGTTCCCCATGCGAAAACACCTGGACCCGTCCGGAAAGCCAGGCAAGGGCACCAACGGCCTCTGTCAGGAGCGCTCCGTGGGAGGCAGAGCCGCCGCGGTGCAGCCACGTGAGGGTGATTCCCGCCGGAACCTGCAGCGGCAGTTCATCAGCCGGGCCGTCCACTTCGATCAGGGCGTGTCCGACGGCGTCCGCGTCCAAGGCCTCTAAGGCTGCGGCTGCGGCGGGCAGCGCGGATTCGTCCGCGGCGAAGAGGTACCAGTCGGCGTCGGGGTCCGGAGAGAACGCGCCGCCTGGACCACCGAAGGTCACCGGGTCGCCCGGCTGCGCAGCCGCTGCCCAGGGGCCGGCGAGGCCTTCGGTGCCATGCACCACAAAGTCCATCGCCAGCTCGCGCTTCTCAGTGTCGACCCAGCGCGCGGTGTAGGTCCGGGAAACCGGCCAGTTTTCCCGGTCGGTCCGCTCCCGAAGGTCCTCCAGGCTCACGGAGCCGTCCAGCGGGCGGCCATCCGGGCCAAACCAGATCTTGCAGTAGGCATCGGTCCGGCCGTTGGGTTCGAACGAGTCAAATCCCTGGCCGCCGATAATGAGGCGGACCATATTCGGTGACAGCTGCTCACGGCGCAGTACCTGCATCGTGTGGACCGGACGCGCGCGCCTTGCAGGGGTTTCAGCACGTGTGACAGGGACAACTTGCATAGCGGGTTTCTCCTAGGGCTTTTGCCTCTACCGTACCCCGGGCAGCTGCCAGTCGACCGGGGCGGAGCCCTGGGCGAGTAGCATCTGGTTCGCCCGGCTGAAGGGCCGGGAGCCGAAGAAGCCCCTGGATGCCGAGAGCGGGCTCGGATGCGGTGATTCGATCAGCGGAACTCCTTCCAGCAGCGGAGCCAGGCTTTGTGCCTGGCGGCCCCAGAGGATTGCCACCAGGGGAGCGCGGGTGCCGTCTGGATCGCGGCGCGCAGCAAGGGCACGCACCGCAAGGTCCGTAATAGCTTCCCACCCGCGGTCCCGGTGCGAGTTGGCGGCTCCCGCCTCCACCGTCAAGGCACGGTTGAGGAGCAGGACCCCCTGGTCAGCCCAGGCACCGAGGTCGCCGTGGGGTGCGGGGGGAATGCCCAGATCGGAGGACAGCTCCTTGTAGATGTTGGCCAGGGAACGCGGCAGTGGCCGCACACCCGGGTCAACCGAAAAGGACAGCCCGACGGCGTGGCCTGGGGTCGGGTACGGGTCCTGCCCGGTGATCAGCACTTTAACCTCGGCCAGCGGGCGTTGGAAGGCCCGAAGTATGTTGGCTGGTGCCGGCAAGATATGGGCCCCGGCGATCCGCTGCCGCTCGAGCTCGTCCCCGATGCCATACAGCCGGGAGGCCTCCTGCTCCAAGGCCAGGGCCCAGTCAGGTGCCATCAGATCCGTCAGTGGCGTGCCGCTGGTAAACGGGATCGCCTCCCCTCCGGCACCCGCGCCGTCCGGGTCGCTGTGCGTTCCGGGGGGAACATAGGTAAAGAGGGCCGGTTCATCGCTGCTTCTCACCCTTCCAGTCTTGGCTATTTGCGGGAAAGATCCCAGCCGGTGACGGGCTGAGCTAAATGACAAGCTTGTTATTCCGGTTTACGATTACTGCAGGAATCAGACTCTTTTCCCCGAGCGAGCCATACGGCCGTGCCCGGGGAACGGGACGGGAAACGGGGACGACGCAGTGGCAGGATCAGCCGGGGCCAGGGAATTTTCAGTGGACGACGCCGTCGATCCTGAGAGTCCCCTGAGCGAACGTGATCAGCAGATGCTCTCCCTGGAACGTTCCTGGTGGAAGTACGCAGGCGCCAAAGAACAGGCCATCCGTGATCTGTTTGGGCTTTCAGCGACCAGTTACTACCAGATCCTCAACGCATTGATCGATACCGAGGAAGCGCTTGCGCATGATCCGATGCTGGTGAAGCGGCTGCGTAGACTACGTACTACACGCCAGCGTGCGCGCACCGCCCGCCGTATGGGCACAGACGCCTAGGCCGAGCCGAAGACCAAGGAATAACAAGACAACCATGAGCCAATATCCCAGGGACGAGTTCGACAAGGTCCCGGAGACCTCGACGCGGCAGGGTGTCCACCGTGAACGTCTGATTCCCGCCCGCTCCAGCGGCATCGGACTGATCATTACGGTTGGTGTTCTCGCGCTCCTCGTAGGCTTGGCTGCCTACTTTGTGCTGCCGCGGCTCGGGATCGGCGCTGATGGAAACGCTAGCCCGATGGCTTCTGAAACGCCCGGCGCTGAGTCGAGTGAATCTCCCGAACCTTCGCCGAGCGAGACTCCCTCTCCGTCCCAGTCACCATCGGCCACGCCGTCCTCCTCAGCTGAGGAGACCCCCTCGGCAACGCCGTCGGCACCGGTGGCAGACAAGACCCAGCCGGTCGTAGTCTTGAACGCCAGCGGCGTTTCCGGCCTTGGTGCGAGTATCTCGGCCCGGATCGGAGCCGATGGCTGGGCGACTGCGCAGGTAGGGAACTGGGCGGGAACTCCGCTGCAGACTTCAGTTATCTTCTACAACGGAGAAGCACAGCGGGCCAACGCGGAAGAGCTGTCCGCGCTCCTTGGAATCCCGACGCTGAGCGACTCACCTGAGTTCTCCAACGTCACCGTCGTGGCAGGACCCGGCTTCCAGTAAGCAGGTACTCTGCTTAACGCCCGCACCCAAAGTTAAGTCTCCATAACTATCCCCGCGGTCCATGCACGATATTCGTGCCTGTGGCTAAAGTAAGGGCCAGCCGCCCGGAACCAACGCCCTGGCCACATTTCGGCCCGGATCGGCCCGGCGGCTGTTCAGGCGGGTCATTCCGCCGGAGCGGAACCTAAAAGGGGAGAAAGAGCATGGCGCAGGGGATCGTCAAATGGTTCAACGGTGAAAAGGGCTACGGGTTCATCACCGTTGACGAGGCCCAGACCGACGTCTTCGTCCACTGGTCAGCAATCCAGTCAGCCGGGTACCGGACGCTGGAAGAAGGACAGCGGGTGGAGTTTGAGATCGGTGAAGGACAGAAGGGACCACAGGCCGAAGACGTTCGGACTGTGTAGTACGCCTAACCGGTGAGCAATGCCCACCACAGAACCGGCGGCCGGTGTTCCGGCCGCCGGTTCTGCTTTCCATCGGAGGCACGGAGCGTTACTCGCGCAGGGGCATGCCCCGCGCATCGGTGCGGAACGACTGCGCCCCCGCCAGAATCATGATGCCTTCCACGAAGCCCCAGATTGCACCAAAACCCCAGGTAAACACCGTCACGAGGATCTGCACCACGCCGATGGAGGTATACCCGAGGTAGAACCGGTGGACACCGAAACCGCCCAGGAAAATCCCGAGCAGTCCGGCTGCCAGCCGGGACTTGGGCGGATCCACCGCGTAGTAGTAGCCGGGAGGGTATACACCCGGCTGCTGCGGCCGGTAGTACCCCTGCTGCTGGCCCGGCTGCGGCGGTCCCTGCGGAAAGTTCGGCTGCCCCTGCGGCCCAGGGCCTGGGTGGGACTGCTGGTTCCAGGGCTGCCCGTACCCCTGCTGCTGCTGATCGCTGCCCTGGTCGCCGTAGTCTCCGGGAGGACGGCCATAGGGAGGTGGGGGTGGTACGGCGCTGGCACCATGCGGTGAGGCTGCCGGGGGTGCACCGGTGTGCTCATCATCCCGTTCCTCAGAAGGGCGGTCATTCGGCGGCTGGTTCATGGACATGGTCCTCACAGGTCTGGGGGGGACACCTGCCGGGAGCCTGGTCCCGGCGGTCTCCTGCAATTGCTGAAGAACCAATGTACGCCGCCTCACAGTCAATCGGGGGACCCTTCCGGGAGAATGTCCTCCGGAGCTCTGCCGCGGAGCGGTTTTAACCCCGAAACCTCGGCCGCCAGGCTAAGTGACTGCTTGCACTCAAAGGGCGGGAGTGCTAATTATTGACTTAGCACTCTTGCGGGTTGACTGCTAAGTCGCCGGTGTTGAGTGAACCAGCAAGCCACTGGGGTGAGGGACCGGAATGCGCGTAAAGAGATCGTGTGCTTCGCCCCGTCCGTCGCGGGCGCCTCAGCCAGGAATGCAACATCCAAGCATGACTGTTCCGGAAGGACGATAGCCGTTATGGCCAAGATCATTGCATTTGACGAAGAGGCACGCCGCGGCCTTGAGCGGGGCCTCAACACCCTCGCCGACGCCGTCAAGGTCACCCTCGGCCCGCGTGGCCGCAACGTCGTACTCGAAAAGAAGTGGGGCGCCCCCACGATCACCAATGACGGCGTTTCCATCGCCAAGGAGATCGAGCTGGACGATCCGTACGAGAAGATCGGCGCTGAGCTGGTCAAGGAAGTTGCCAAGAAGACGGACGACGTCGCTGGCGACGGCACCACCACGGCAACCGTCCTCGCCCAGGCACTCGTGAAGGAAGGCCTGCGCAACGTTGCTGCCGGCGCCGACCCCCTGGGCCTCAAGCGCGGCATTGAGAAGGCCGTCGCGGCCGTCACTGCTGAACTGCTTGCTTCCGCCAAGGAAATCGAAACCAAGGAGCAGATCGCTGCCACGGCTTCCATCTCTGCCGGTGACCAGCAGATCGGCGACCTGATCGCCGAAGCCCTGGACAAGGTTGGCAAGGAAGGCGTCATCACGGTCGAAGAGTCGAACACCTTCGGCTTGGAGCTTGAGCTCACCGAGGGTATGCGCTTCGACAAGGGCTACATCTCCGGCTACTTCGTCACCGACGCAGAGCGCCAGGAAGCAGTCCTCGAGGACCCCTACATCCTGATCGTCAACTCCAAGATCTCCAGCGTGAAGGACCTGGTTGGGATCCTGGAGAAGGTCATGCAGTCCGGCAAGCCGCTGCTGATCATCGCCGAAGACGTTGAAGCCGAGGCGCTGGCTACCCTGATCGTGAATAAGATGCGCGGCCTGTTCAAGTCTGTAGCCGTGAAGGCTCCGGGCTTCGGCGACCGCCGCAAGGCGCAGCTGGCTGACATCGCCATCCTCACCGGTGGCCAGGTCATCGCCGAGGAAATCGGCCTCAAGCTCGAGAACGCCACCCTGGACCTGCTTGGCCGTGCCCGCAAGGTCGTAGTCACCAAGGACGAAACCACCATCGTCGAAGGCGCAGGTGACTCCGAGGAAATCGCAGGCCGCGTCAGCCAGATCCGTGCCGAGATCGAGAACTCCGATTCCGACTACGACCGCGAGAAGCTGCAGGAACGCCTGGCCAAGCTGGCCGGCGGCGTTGCAGTCATCAAGGCCGGTGCCGCAACCGAGGTTGAGCTCAAGGAACGCAAGCACCGCATCGAAGATGCAGTGCGCAACGCCAAGGCTGCAGTCGAAGAAGGCATCGTTGCCGGCGGCGGCGTGGCACTGATCCAGGCTGGCCAGAAGGCATTCGCCGGGCTGTCGCTGGAAGGCGACGAAGCGACCGGCGCCAACATCGTCAAGGTCGCCATTGACGCACCGCTGAAGCAGATTGCCTTCAACGCCGGCCTCGAGCCCGGCGTTGTGGCTGACAAGGTCCGCAGCCTGCCGGAGGGCTTCGGCCTGAACGCCGCTACCGGTGAGTACGAAGACCTGCTGGCAGCCGGCGTCAACGACCCGGTAAAGGTGACCCGCTCTGCACTGCAGAACGCGGCTTCCATCGCCGGCCTGTTCCTGACCACCGAAGCTGTTGTAGCCGATAAGCCCGAAAAGGCTGCTCCGGCTATGGGCGGTGGCGACGAAATGGGTGGCATGGGTGGTATGGGCGGCTTCTAGCACCCATCCCACCGGTGTAAGCCGGTGAGCACTACCTGCGCTAAGGACGCGGTACCCGATTGGGTGCCGCGTCCTTAGCGTTGCCGGTGATTTGGGTGGCACGGCCCTTCGCGTTGCGGCTCTGAGCTGTGCAAGGCCGTTCAGATCGGCAGTGCCCCCGGCACGTCCTCAGCGCATAAACAGCGCCGTGTTGGCCGCCTCCGTGTCCGCGTACTGGGTGGAGGCGTAGGCAAGAGCCTGGTTGATACTCGCCAGCGACTCCTCCACCCGCGCCTGGGTTGCCCGCCAGTCGGTAATAAGCAGCTGAAAGTTAGCCGATGCCTGTCCTTGCCAGGACTCACCCAGCGACTGGAGGCCGGCCTGCATGGTGTTGACGTCAGCCTGCAGCCGGTCGATGGTGCCGCGCACCTCGGCGCTCTTAGCCGCCAGGATGTCACTGTCTACATGGAAACCCGCCATGGAACCCCTCCAGTACTCTGAGGCCGCCCGTTGCGGCCCTGCTCCAGACGCTAGGCCCCGATCCTGATGGGAGGGGCAGGACGGGCGCTGCTGTGGACCAGCGGCGGGGCCTGAGCAGACGGCAAGGGCATGTGGAGGAATGGACGCCGGTGCGGCAGAAGGGCGGGGCGCACGCTGTACGTGCTGTGCCGGGCTATGCTGGCGGGTTTTCTTCCTGTGGACCGTTTCGCTTGCCCGGACCGGGCTCAATGTCCTCCGGGAGACGCGGTGTTTCGGCATCCGGGACGCTGTCGTCCGCTGCTTTGCCGCCGGGATCGCGGGTCTTCGGCGGTGTAGATGCCGGCGTGGAGCCGTCACCGTCGTCGTCATGGTCCGGCATGCTTTCGGGCTGCTGGTAGGGCAGCCGGATGGACATGGTGGCGCCGCCGCCCTCGGTCTCGGTCAGCCGGACGGTGCCGTCGTGCTGGGCTACCAGGGCGGCCACGATGGCGAGGCCGAGGCCGGTCCCGCCGGTTTCCCGGTAGCGCGAGGAATCGGCGCGGTAGAAGCGTTCGAAGACCCTTGCGGCGTCTTCCTCGGAGATACCCGGCCCATGGTCGCGGACCTCGAGGACAGCGTCCATGCGGTCGTGGATCACCGGAGCGACGCCGACGGCGACCTCAATGGGCGAGCCTGCCGGCGTGTAGCGAAGGGCATTGGTCATCAGATTGGCCACAACCTGCCGGAGGCGGGCCTCATCGCCCATGGTCGGCGCGCTCCGCGGGGACCTGCCGTCCAGTCCGACGACCTTGATCTCGCGGTCCGGTGCGCTGGCCCTGGCGTCGAGGGCGGCGTCGTTGCCGAGGATCATCAGGTCCACGGGCCGGTATTCCAGCGGCCGCTGTTCATCGATGCGTGCCAGCGTCAACAGGTCCTCGACGAGCTGGCCCATCCGTTTGGCCTCGCTCTCGATCCGGCCCATCGCGGCCCCGATGTCCTCGGGTTTTTGGAGCGCTCCGTGCCGGTACAGTTCGGAAAAGCCGCGGATGGTGACCAGGGGAGTGCGGAGTTCGTGCGATGCATCCTGGACGAAGCGGCGCATCTTCTGTTCAGACTGGGTCCGGGCGGCGAAGGCAGTTTCAATGTGCGCCAGCATGGCGTTCAGGGAGCGCGAAAGGCGGCCGATCTCAGTGGCCGGGTTGCCGACCTCGACGCGCCGGGACAAGTCTCCCGCAGCGATGGCAGCGGCCGTTCTTTCAACGTGGCTGAGGGGACGGAACTGGCGGGTAACGGCCCAGTAGGCAATGCCGGTGGCTCCAAGGGTGCCGAGGAGACCGACCGAGAAGACCAGGGAAGCTGCTTCATCGACCGTCTCGGCCACCGAATCCAGTGAAACCGCCACGGCCACCGAACCCGGGAAATTTGCGATGTGGAAAACCTGGACGCGCCAGCCCTTGCTTCCGGGTGCCGTGCCGGGGACGTCGAAGCCGCGGCCATTGATCTCATCGACGGTTGCCGAGCTGATGTTGCCCAGCGCCGGGGTATCGAAGTTGGCCTCAGAGTGGGTTTCGGGCCCGTGTTCACCGTTCTCATCGAGGTACAGGCCGTAAAAACGGAACAGCGAGGTATCCACGGCGGGCCCGCCGGACACGAGGTAGCGGGAGATGGCCGTGGCGTTGTCCTGGATATCGGCATCCAGCCGGCTGACGAGGATCTGCCGCAGGACGTAGATCGTGGCCAGGCCGGTGATGGTTACCGTAACGACCATAAGCACGGCCATGATGGCCACCAGCTGCGATCGCAGCGAAGCCGATTTCCAGCGCCGGATCAAGGTTTTAGCGCTTCTCCGTCGTGCGCAGCAAATAACCGACGCCGCGCTTGGTCTGGATCAGTGCCGGAGCGTCGGGACTGCGGTCGATCTTGCGGCGCAGGTAGGAGATGTAGGACTCCACGATCGAGGCATCGCCGTTGAAGTCGTACTCCCAAACGTGGTCGAGGATCTGCGCCTTCGACAGCACCCGGTTGGGATTCAGCATCAGGTAGCGCAGCAGCTTGAACTCGGTGGGGGAGAGATCGATGGTGACGCCTCCGCGGCGCACCTCGTGCGCGTCGTCGTCGAGCTCCAGGTCCTCCACCCGGATGACGGCGTCGTCATCGTCGAGGGGCTGGGTGCGGCGGAGCACGGCCCGGATGCGGGCCACAACTTCGTCCAGACTGAAGGGTTTGGTGACATAATCGTCGCCGCCGACCGTGAGTCCGGTGACCTTGTCCTCGGTATCGTCCCGGGCCGTCAGGAACACGACCGGGAAATGCCGTCCGGCAGCCCTGAGCCGGCGGGTCAGGGTAAAACCGTCCATATCCGGCAACATCACGTCCAGGACAGCTAGGTCAGGACTGTGCTCATCAACCGCGGCGAGGGCTTCGCGGCCGTTTCCGGCCGCGACGACGTCGAAGCCGGCGAAACGCAGCGACGTGGAGAGCAGCTCGCGGATATTGGGTTCGTCGTCGACGACGAGGAGCCGGGCTTCGGGTGCAGACGATTTGTTCACGTGTCCCAGTTTCTAGCATTTGGCTGGTGGTTTCCTGAATGTTAGCCCGGCACCCGCTGTGGGCGAAGAGTGAAGATGATCTGCCGTGCCTCCAGCGCCCCACTCCGGAAACCGGCAACAAGATTGGCCATCCTTTCCGTGCCTTCCGGGCCCAGCAACAGGTGCAGCCCCATCTCGGGTGGGTTCTCCAGGGCTGAACGTCCGCGTTCCATGTACTCAATGGCTGCTCCCGAGAGGTCCGTGCTGGACCCGGCCTCGAAACCGGCGGCCAGTCCTGCGGCCAGGTAGTCGTCCGCTGCCGACACAAAGGAGTGGTCCGGTGCCGTAGCCCAGGGCAAAGGGTATCGGGGCTTCCCGGTGGGGCCGGACATGATGTCGTACACGGCGAATGATGCCCCGTCTGTCAGCACCCGAGCCACCTCAGCGAACAGGCGCTGTTTCTGCGGGATGTTCATTCCGGCGTGGAGCATGGTAGCGGCGTCGAAGGACGAGTCTGCGAACGGCATCTCCAGTGCGTTGGCCACGGCGAACTGCACCTGGTCGTCGAGCCCGCAGCGGCGGGTGAGTGCCGCCGCTGCATCGACGAACTCCGGCGTGAGGTCGATTCCCATTACGCGGGCTCCGAACTGCCCCGCGAAGGCCCGTGCCGGGCCTCCGATGCCGCTGCCGATGTCCAGGACGGCCGTCCCCGGACCGATTCCGGCAGCCTCGGCCAACTGAAGAGCCGCAGGCGCGCCGCCAATATGCAGCTCATCTGCGGCGGCCAGATCCTGCCAACCGAGGTCATCCGGGTCCAGGCCAAGGCTTACCGCGGCGTGGACAAGCCGGTCTTCAACCCCTGGCGCTCCGTAATGGCGGGTCACAGCGACTTCGTACTCGTCCATGGTGGTTCCTCCTCCGGGCGGTTTGCGCACAGCATACGCCGCAGGGAACCAGTGGGCGTCAGAAGTCGGTGAACGCGGAAACGAGGTCGCGGTAAGCCATCCCAGAAGTCATCGGCTCCAGCGAGGCACGTTCCTCATCGACGGTGAGCAGGTGTAATCCGGCCCGGCCGGCATCCACGTAGCCCCACTCAGGGACTGCGCCGGCGGTGGTGGACTGCACCTGGACCCGCCAGATGAACCACGGCTCGCCCCACATCCGGACCCACGCCGGTTCTTCCGTGGGCGGCGGTTCATCCGGAGATGCGAGACGGCGGTCGAAGACCTCGGTCGGGAAATCCAAGACGCCCGAAGTCAAGGTCCAGGCGGGCCCAAGTCCCAGCCAGGAGGCCACCACCGGCGCCAGCTCAGCGAGCCCGACGAAATCCAGCTGGACCAGGGACTCGTAACGTTCGAGGCGGCCAGCGTCGAGTTCCGTGCGCGAGGGACCTGCGAGGATCAAGGCATCCTGGTCGTCCATCTGAATCTGCAGGGCGCTGGATCCCTGGGGGTGCAGGCAGTGAATGCTGACGGCGGCCTGCGTCGCGGTCAGTGGTGCGGTGACGGTGATTCCCTCCGGCGTCAGGCGTCCTGCGGCATCCATCAGCCCGGCCTCGACCAGGGCCGTAAGACCCGATTTCCGGCCGGCCCGCTGGAAACGTCCGACCTGGCCGCTCTCTGCCGCGGCATCCAACAGGTTTACGGCTTCACCATTCAGCCACGGTCCCCGTGAAATAAAGGGCTGCCGGGCCGACAGACCACCAAGCTCTTCAAGGTCCGCACCGAAAACAATGCTGGCGGCCTCGTCCAGGGCCGGCTCACGGTCCGGGACGATATCAACCATTGGAGGGCTCCTTCAGGATGGCCGAGAGCGCGATGGCGCCCAGGACCTCGTCGTAGGCGGTTAGCTGGTTGGCCGAACAGGAGGCGGTGACCGTCGCGGCCAGGCCGTTGCGGAGCAGCAGCAGCTGGCTGCAGTGGATCAACCCACCGGACCCCCGGTGCAGGTACTCGAGCCGGCGGGCGGCTTCCAGCTCGGGGACCGGGTCCACGGACAGCAGGTAGGGGTCTGTGAGGGACGTGAGCAATGAGGCCATAACAACAGTGCTCAGCTGGGTGACGGTGCCGGGAAATGCGAACGTCGTCACGGTCACATTCGGGCGAAAACCGCCCTCCTCCATCCACTTCGTGACCGGGGCTGCCACCACCAGTTCCGCGTCCAGGCGGGGGATGACCTCCCAATCGGACGGGCGTTCAAGCGCTACGTTGGCGCTGCACTCAGCGACGAACATTCCCGCCCTTTCGCAGCCAGGTGAACGGGGAAGAGAACTCGGGTTTAAGGACTTCGTCTTTGTTGGCGCCGCGGTCGAGCCAGTCCTTGTACCACACGGGCAGCATAAAACGGGGAAGACGGAACAAGCAGGCGACGCCCAGGAGGGTTAGTGGCGCGAGGACATAGGACGTGTTCACTCCGTCAAACCAGTCAAGACCGAGTTCCTTGCAGACCACGAGGATGATGGTCCAGGCGATAGCAGGCAGCAGGTAAAAGCCCATGAAGCCGAAATAGCTGTGCTTGCCGAACTGATACATGTTCCTTCGGGCCGCCCAGCTGCGCCAGGTCCCGTTCATGGCCGCGACCCCGGTGATCACGCAATAGAGAATGATCGAAAGCCCAATTGCGCCGGCCAATAGTATCGCTAGTACGTCCATGACGTTGGACTCTCTCATCACAACAGATGGAGGGGTTCGTGTGTTTGAGGAGCGGACGGGCGTCCAAGCCCTGCGTTGGCGCCGCGCTCAGCGGCGAACACTGCTGCTCCTTCGCAGCCAGGAGAACGGGGAAGAGTACTCGGGTTTCCGGACTTCGTCCTTATCCGCACCACGGTCCAGCCAGTCCTTGTACCACGCGGGCAGCATAATCCGGGGGAGGCGGAAACAGCATGCGAATGCCACCATGAAAAGTGGGGTAATGGTGAGCGCCATAACTCCGTCGGTAATCCACTCAGCACCCAGTGCGATCAAGACGTTCAGCAGGATCGCCCCAATAATGACGGGCTGCAGGTAGAGTCCGAAGAATCCGAGGTAGTTCTGTTTGCCGAACTGATAAATACTTGTCTGGGCAGCCCATATGCGCCAGGTTCCTTTATAGGCCGCAATGCCGGAAATGAGCATGTAAGCGATTCCACCCACAGCCACTAGAACGAAAAGGATAGTCCCCGCTGTCACCATAGCTTCAGATTCTCCCATGTTTCCTTGAAGCCACCGGCCACAGCTTCAGCAAATCCTTTTTCCTTGATGTTCCGAGCGACATTTCCGATGCCTTCTCCGACGGCGCCGCCTATCCACCCGCCCACGGCAGCCCCGACAAGAGTTCCCACCACGGGGATGGGGATCAGGCTGCCGATTGAAGCGCCGATTGCGGTTCCTGCGATGTTGCCACCAATGGCACCACCGCCTTCGAAGGCGGCCGTGGCCGCCGCGTTGCCGACCCGCTCACCCATACCCATGTCAGGATGCTCCAGCTGGTCCTGGTTCCATTGTTCGGACCAGTTCTTGTAGACGGACAGTGCCCCGTCAACCACGCCCAGCCCATTTGCCGCCTTGTTCGCCCAGCGTGGCAGTTCCGGAGCAGCCACACCGTTTCCACCAGCGGTGGTCCGCCGCCGGGCTCCGGCAATCACCGGGTCCCGGAACACCGGCCGATGGATGGTCACCGCCCGGGCACCCAGCGGAGCGAGCATCGTCGCCATGAGGCTGCCGGCCGGGAGGTAGCGGTACGGCCGGCCATTCAAACGCAGGGTGACTGATCCGGGCACATTGAGCCGGCGCCTGTTGGAACCAGGGTCCAGGGCCACCCTAATAAGCCGAGGCCCGGGGTTTTGGTGGACTGAAAGGAACCCTTGGACCACCAAGCCGGTGTTGACTGCGGCGTAGGGCGACGTCGCGCCGCCGGGCAGCGTCCAGATCGACTGGTGCAGACCGGAGATAGCTGCAGCACAGGCGTCTTCGGCAGCCTGGAGGTCCGCCGCGATGGACCCTGACTCACGGGCGAGGCGCGCTTCCTCTGCCTGTGGGGCGGCTGCGCCTTCCTCTCCATCTTCTTCCGGCGGCCGGCAGGTATTGGCCTCCAGCGCCGCCACGAGGGCGTCGTAGCGGGGTCGAAGCGTGTCGACGGTGTCGGCGAAGGCTTCGAGGGCAGCCCGGATTGCTGCGGTGACGTCCGCGGTGGCGTCGGTGTAGGTGGCCGCTTTGTCCATGGCACCGTGGACGATGTCCTGCTCCGGGGCCTGGTAGCTGCCCTGGAGTCCTGTCCAGGTTGCAACCAAGTCCTGGCCGTAGCCCTTCGCACGGTTTCCGGATGCGTCCACCCGGGCGGCGTCCTCACGGATGGCACCTGTGTCGGGCAGAACCGGGAGATTTCCCGTGCTCATCGCCCGCCTCCTATGCTGTCCTCATTCGCGCCGGCAACCGGGGATTCGCCAGCCAGCCGATTGGCGTTGCCAGCCATCTCTTCGTCGCCGCGCACATAATGATCGACCGCATCGCTGGTCGAATTGCATGCATTGTCGCCGCGGATAGTGCCGCTGTTGAGCAGCGCGGACAAATACTCTTCATAGCATTCCGTGAGTGCCTGGAGGATTACGGGACTGTTGGAGGAGCCGGCCGCGGAGGTGACCGCATTCTGGAGCGTAGTCTCCTCGGTTTGCAGGTCTTCCACCGTGGCTCGCGCCTTTGCAATGACGCCACGGACTGTGGCGACCTGGATATCCCAGCCGTTAATCGTCATCTTCCCCCCTGGACGATGGAACAAATAAGTTCCATGCGCTGACGCACATCTGGCGAATGCCTAGACGAATATAGCGGAGGAAGCGGAAACAGCCCATGGGGAGAACTGCCCATGGGCTGTTCATGGCCTCGGGCACGGGCGGGGCCTGCGGCGGTACGGGACTGAGGCCCCGCACCGGCTAGACGGGTTTCCCGATGTCCGCCGCGTCCTGGATGGAATACGCGTAACCTTGCTCCGCAAGGAACCGCTGCCGCTTCGCCGCGAAGTCCTGGTCCAGGGTGTCGCGGGCGACGACGGTGTAGAAATGCGCTGCCCGGCCATCGGCCTTGGGCCGCAGCAGCCGCCCGAGCCGCTGCGCTTCCTCCTGGCGGGATCCGAAGGACCCGGAGACCTGGATGGCCACTGAGGCCTCAGGCAGGTCGATCGAGAAGTTCGCGACCTTGGAAACCACCAGGGTCTTCAGCTCTCCCTTGCGGAACAGATCGAAGAGCCGCTGGCGTTCCTTCACCGGAGTCTCGCCCTTGATGACCGGGGCATCCAACCGCTCAGCCAGCTCATCCAGCTGGTCGATGTACTGCCCGATCACCAGGATCTGGTCCCCCTCGTGGCGGTGGACCAGCTGCTCAACCACTTTGGATTTGGTTTCCGACGTCGAACACAGCCGGTACTTGTCGCCGTCCTCCGCCATGGCGTAGGCAACCCGCTCGTCCCGGGGCAGGTCCACCCGGACCTCGATGCAGTCGGCGGGCGCAATGTAGCCCTGCGCCTCGATATCCTTCCACGGCGCGTCATAGCGCTTGGGTCCGATCAGCGAGAACACCTCACCCTCTCGGCCGTCCTCCCGGACCAGGGTGGCGGTCAGGCCGAGCCGGCGGCGTGCCTGCAGGTCGGCAGTCATCCTGAAAATGGGAGCCGGCAGCAGATGGACCTCGTCATAAATGATCAGGCCCCAGTCATTGGCATCCAGCAGCTCCAGGTGCGGATACAGCCCGCCCCGCTTCAGCGTGAGCACCTGATAGGTGGCGATCGTAACCGGCCGGACTTCCTTCACCGCGCCGGAGTATTCACCGATCTCGTCCTCCGTGAGAGACGTCCGCTTCAGCAGCTCATCCTTCCACTGCCGGGCGGACACAGTGTTCGTCACCAGGATCAGAGTGGTGGTGGAGCTGGTCGCCATGGCGGCAGCGCCCACCAGCGTTTTTCCGGCTCCGCAGGGCAGGACAACGACGCCGGACCCGCCGGCCCAGAAGTTCTCCGTGGCCAGCTTCTGGTAGGGACGCAGCGCCCAGCCGTCCTCGTTAAGCAGGATGGGGTGGGGCGTTCCGTCAACGTAGCCGGCAAAGTCCTCCGCGGGCCAGCCGAGCTTGAGCAGCAGCTGCTTCAGCTGTCCCCGCATGGCGGACTGCACCACCACGGTTTCTCCGTCGATCCGCGGACCCAGCAGCGGCTGGATCTTCTTGGCGTGCAGCACTTCTTCAAGCACCGGGTAATCGTTGGTCCGCAGCACCAGTCCGTGCTGCGGGTCCTTCTCCAGCCGCAGGCGGCCGTACCGGGACATCGTGTCCTCGATGTCGATCAGCAGTGAGTGCGGTACCGGGAAACGGGAATAGGTCAGCAGCGTGTTCAGCACCTGCTCCGCATCCAGCCCGGCAGCCCGGGCGTTCCACAGTCCCAACGGCGTCAGCCGGTAGCTGTGGATGTGCTCGGGTGCCCGTTCCAGCTCCGCGAAGGCGGCAATCGCATGGCGCGCTTCGGTGGCTTGTTCGTGGTCCACTTCCAGCAGGATGGTCTTATCACTTTGGACAATCAAAGGTCCGTCAACCATGTGCTGGGCTGCCCTCCACTATTTCCACGTCCATTATCCGATGTATTGACACTACGCGCTCAACGTCCCGGCGCGGGTCGAAGACCCGTACGCGGCCTTCGCCCACTGACAGGGGAACAAAGATCTCCTGCCGCTCATTCCCCTGGCTGTCCACCACGCCCATGCGCACTGAGCTCTTGGTTCGGATGGCCGTGCGCAGGGTTTCCAAGCCCACCAGCGGCATGGACTCATCATGTTTCGGTGCTCCGGCGGGGCCGCGGCCGCGCAGGGCTGCGAGCTGGGCCTCAAGGTCCGCTTCGCTCAGTTCCCACTGGTTCACCCGGACCCGGGAGGACGACGCCGCGGGGACCGGCGGGCGGGCGTGGGAGCCGTTGGCTTCGCGGGCCTGGCCCTCCATCACCGGGGCATAGCCCAGGTCACGGATCGCCAGGGCGAGCTCCTGGGGGGTGGCCGCCGAGGCGATGACGGTGGGCGCGATCCGGGTGAGGCCAAGCGTTGCGGAACGCGGGTCGGCCATCAGGGCGTTCAACCCCGTTTCGTCATCACTGCGCAGGTAGCTCCGCGCCGCCCCGATGCGCAGGCGGCCGTGCCGTGAGGCGGTGTCTTCCACCAGGTAACGCAGCGGCTGGGGGACCTCGGTAGCGGAGTAGTGCGCAAGGAACTCAAGGATCGAGGCCGCATCCAAGTCAGCGTCCAGTGCCCGCCGGATCGAGTCCGCGGAGAAACGGTAGATTGCTGCCGGGCCCTGGCCTTCCGGGGTGGAGATCAGCGCCAGCTCGCGCGCCACGGCCGGATCCAGGTAGCCGGGCGCGACGGCGGTGAGGTCCGCCTGCAGCAGGAAGGAACTGAGCGGCTCGGGCAGCGCTTCACGCAACCTGCCAGTCGCCCGCTCAAAGTCGGATGCGGCAACGGCCTCCCCAAGTTCGGTGAGGGCTCCGGAGCCAATCAGGCCGAGTTGCGCTGCCTCCTTCAGGATCCCCGGAACGAGGCGGGCAAACCGCCGCTGAAGCCGCGGCTGGTGCCAGGTGAGGGCGCTGACCAGGTCCTCGGCGTCGAACGCGCCGGTATGCGCCTCCTGATCCACGCCGGCGGCCGTCAGGGCAGCGAGCATTTCCAAGGCGCGGCGCCGCACCAGCGGAGCGTCCGGACGGGAGAGTTCCCCGGCGAGGGCATTCAGGGATCCTCCGCCGGGCAATGGGCCGCCCACCAGCGAAGGCGCCCTGTCCGCTTCCAGCCAGGCCTCCACCAACCGGCGCCACTGCAGCTCGCGGTCCAGGGTTAGCCAGTCGGTCTCCGCCGTTCCCCAGCGGGCCGTGGCTGCGTCCAGTACCAGGAGGCCAGAGAGCGCAGCCAGCTCCAGCAGCCAGGCGGTTGCGCCGATGTCCAGCCGCAGCGCTTCGGAAACCCGGCGGACCTCCCGGACCCCAACCCCGCCTGAGCGCAGGGTGCCCACAGGCGCGGTTGCGGCCAGGGCCAGGAGCTCGGTGATCAGGCGAAGTGTCTCGGCAACGGCTCCGAACGCGGCGTTGTCCCTCAGTGTGTTGGGCACGGCGCGGGGCACCGGGGTTACGGGGTCCAGCTGGAAATCGGAGACGATCACGTGGCCGCGCGAAGCTTGGCCCACCGGCCGGGGGAGCTCCACATGCAGTGCGTCCAGCGGCACCAGCAGGCCGTGCGCCACGAGCCATTCCACCGGAGTCGGTGACGGGTTGTCGAGGACGGCTCGGCTGATGGCGGCCTTCTTCGGGATGGTCCCCACCGGGGAGTACTTGAAGCGTCGAAGCAGATCGCCGGTCTGCGGCGGTGCGTCAGCCAGCATTGCCTCCCATCCGGCCGGATCGGAGACCAGATGGTGCAGGGAGTGGGCAGCGGTGGACGGGGTGTCGGCCATTTCGATGGGAAGGCCGCGTTGGCGCAGGCCTTCGACGATTCCGACCAGGCGCTGGCCGAACTCCGGTTGCTGCGCTGCCAGCGTGGAGTACGGCCGGCCGAGCCCTGCGGGGTAGGCACCGAGGGCTTCACCGAGCACGGAGACGGGCAGGTAGAACCGGCGCCCGGCGTCGGCCTTGGGAGCGCCAGGATGCGGTGTGGCCCGGCGCAGGAGGGCGAGGCTGTGCAGGTAGCCCAGTATCCCGTCCAGCGCTTTGATGGTGGAGCCGGCAATGGCGGCCTTAAGCCAGGACGCCGTGGTGCTCAGGTGCGAATCCTCGTTGGTTGTCAGGTCCAGTGCTTCCAAAACCTGTAACTGCGGGGCCGTGAGTTTTTCCAGGGCGCGTTGTACGCTGATGCGGGTTGACGCGCGGGCCGCGAGGGCCTGGAAATCCGGTACCGGCGGGAGGACCAAATCCGGCCGGGCGGTCAGGAGCTCACGCAGCTGTTCGTCACTGCGCGCTGCTAGGTCTTCAGCCAAGGCTCGGATCGCGGACATCGTCCAATACGTTACCCGAGTGGGACCAAAAACAAACGGGTCAGCCGCGCCGCCGGTGCACGATTGAGTCAATTACCAGCCCAGCCATCAGGAGGAACGCGGCCGGCAGGGCATAGAACGCACCGGCTGCGAAGCCGGGCCAGATACTCTCGCCCTGAAGCGCTGTCAGTAGGAGGGCACTAAGGCTCACGACACCTGCCGCGGCCAGCACACCGGCGAGGACTGTCAAAACGAGCCGTGCCGGAGAGCGCCGGGTTCGGGGTGGGGTGCCCGGCCCGATGCTTCCTGCAGCGTTTCCGAAGGTGGGTTCGGCAGGATGTCCGGCGGTTTTTCCGGTGTTGGGGAGGCGGGGGTCCATGGGAATAAACGCTAGCAGCTAAAAATCCACGCCGAGAAAGCGCTCTCCGGAGGCAGAATCCGGGGCACAGGATATTCTAAAGGGAACAGACTTCCCCGTAGTATCTCTGAAGGTGCCCGGCTGCAACGGCAGGGACGTGCAGTATTTTGTAACCAGTATTGATGCAGCACGGGACGCATCGCAGATGCAGTAAGAACGGCTACGACAACGTGCGGGCGATAGCGCCGCATCCATTATCTAAGAACGAGGTAAGCGAAGTGCCCATCGGCAAGGTCAAGTGGTTCGACACTGGTAAGGGATTCGGATTCCTGGCCACTGACGACGGCCAGGAAGTTTTCCTGCATGCCTCAGCGCTTCCCGCCGGTGTGAGCGAGGTGAAGCCCGGAACACGCATGGAGTTTGGTGTGGCCGACGGACGCCGCGGCCCCCAGGCGCTCTCCGCCCGGATCCTCGAGGCTCCGCCGTCGGTGGCTAAGGCCACACGCAAGCCTGCGGATGATATGGCTGTGATTACGGAAGACCTTATTAAACTGTTGGATGGGATTTCCAACGGCCTGCGCCGCGGCAGGTACCCGGAGAAGAAGCTAGCAACCAAGGTCGCCGCGGTACTGCGGGCCGTCGCCGACGACCTTGACGCATAGGAGCAGATTCTCCGAGTGAACACCAACGACACGACCATCCCAGAAGAACAGCCCAACAAACCTGCGGCACGGAAGGCGCTCCGCCGTCCGTCCAAGCCGGATGCCGTGCTGGCTGCTGCCGTGGAGAGCGCGCGGGCAGGCCTGCTGGAGGTTGTGCCCGAGGCGCAGATCGGCGACTACATCGGCGCGTTCCCCGAAGCGGACCGTCTGGTAACCCACCGGTTCCAGGCCAACCGTCCGGGCTACGGTGGCTGGCAGTGGTTCGCCACCTTGGCACGTGTTCCCCGCGGCAAGGTGGCCACGGTCTGCGAGGTAGGACTGCTGCCTTCGGAGGACTCGGTCCTGGCCCCGGAGTGGGTCCCCTGGTCCGAGCGGATCCGTCCGGAAGAGGCCGCTGCGGAGGCTGCCGAGGCCGCGGAGGCGGAGGCCGGCTCGCAGTCCGCGGACGCGCCGAAAAACGAGAACGCCGGTTCCGGAGCGGAACCGGCGCAGCAGGACGAGGAGCAAGCGGGTCCTGAGGACGTAGCCGCCCAGGCGGACGCTGAAGCTCCGGATGCAGAACGGGACGGCGCACCGAAGACTGTGTCGATGGAGGACGAATAACTGGTGAGTGTTTGGAACGCGGTTCATCATCCCGGAAGGGAGGGGTGAACCTAAATGTTCCGTTCACTCCGTATCTTCAACTACCGCATCTGGTTCGTTGGGGCACTCGTCTCCAACATTGGCACCTGGATGCAGCGCACCGCCCAGGACTGGCTGGTCTATGACATCCTGACCGAGCAGGACGCAGCCGCCATGGGTATTGTCATGGCGCTGCAGCTTGGGCCACAGCTGCTCCTGGCGCCCTGGGCCGGACTCATCGCAGACACCTATAACCGCCGCAAGGTCCTCCTGACGACCCAGATCGCGATGGCTGCCCTGGGCGCCGGGCTGGGCCTGCTGGTGCTTTCCGGGCAGGCGCATCTCTGGCATGTCTACGCCTTCGCCCTCGCACTGGGCGTGGTTTCGGCGATCGACGCCCCGGCGCGCCAGAGCTTCGTTTCAGAGGTGGTCAGCGAAGAGAACCTGCCCAACGCCGTCGCCCTTAACAGTGCTTCCTTTAACGGTGCCCGGATGATCGGTCCGGCTGTCGCAGGCCTGCTGACCGTGGCCGTCGGTCCGGGCTGGGTCTTCCTGATCAACACGGTCACCTTCGCCGCCATGATCCTGGCGCTGCTGAAGATGCGGTCGGGTGAACTCCGGGTCCTGCCCAAGGCTCCGGCGGGGAAGGGGCGGATCCGTGCCGGACTGAAATACGTGCGGTACCGCCCGGACCTGATCATGGTGCTGGTGGCCATCTTCATCGTGGGGACGTTCGGGCTGAACTTCGCCGTCTATATCGCGGCGATGGCCCGGACCGAGTTCGGACAGGACGCCGGGATCTTCGGCCTGCTCAACTCGATCATGGCCATTGGCTCGGTCGCCGGTGCACTGCTCTCGGCGCGGAGGGACAAGCCGAGGCTGCGGTTTATCTTCGGTGCCGCGGGTGCGTTCGGCTTCTCCTGTGCGGTGGCAGCGCTCTCACCCACCCTGTGGATCTTCGCGCTCTCGCTCATCCCAACCGGACTTTTCGCCCTCACCCTGATGACCAGCGCCAACGCCTATGTGCAGACGACGACGACGCCCGTTATGCGCGGGCGGGTGATGGCCCTGTACTTCGCGATCTTTATGGGCGGCACGCCGCTGGGTGCCCCGATCGTCGGATGGGTCTCCAACTCCTTCGGCCCGCGGTGGAGCCTGGGGGTCGCAGCGGCGTCGGGGCTCATCACAGCCGTCATTGGCCTGGTGTGGGCCTGGCGCTCCCACCATCTGCGGGTGCACTACGACCGCACCGTGCGCCGCCGCCTCGTCGTCACGACCCGGGACACAGAACAGGACCCTAAGTAGCACTTAGGGTCCTGTCCGGTGCCGCCGGCGGCGGGACGAACGCCCGGGTGGCTACGAGTGTTCGATCACGTAGTCGATGCACCGCAGCAGCGCGCTGACGTCCTCCGGCTCGATCGCCACGAAGGTGGCAATGCGCAGCTGGTTGCGGCCGAGCTTGCGGTACGGCTCCACATCCACGACGCCGTTGGCGCGCAGGGTCTTGGCGATCGCCGCGGCGTCGATCGAGTCATCAAAGTCGATCGTGGCGATGACGTTGGACCGGTCTTCGGGGCGGGTAACGAACGGGGACGCGACCGCTGAAGCTTCGGCCCAGGAATAGATCCGGTTGGCCGAGTCTGCCGTGCGTGCGGCGGCGAAGGACAGCCCGCCGTTTTCGTTGAGCCACTCGACCTGGGAGTTCAGGGTCACCAGTGTGGAGAGTGAAGGCGTGTTGTACGTCTGGTTCAGGCGCGAGTTATCGATCGCCGTCTGCAGATTCAGGAAGTCGGGAATCCAGCGGTCCGATGCGTTGATCCGGGCGGCGCGTTCTATCGCAGCCGGGGAGAACATTCCAAGCCACAGGCCGCCGTCGGAGGCAAAGTTCTTCTGCGGAGCGAAGTAGTAGACATCTGCCTCCGCGAGGTCGACGTCGAGGCCGCCTGCAGCGGAGGTCGCATCGACCAGGACCAGGGAGCCTTCATCTGCACCCGCCACACGCCGGACCGGAGCTGCAACGCCCGTGGAGGTCTCATTCTGCGGCCAGGCATAGACATCCACGCCGGCTTCGGCGCGGGGATCGGGGCGGGTGCCCGGCTCGGCCTTGAGAATGCTTGATTCGGCCAGGAACGGTGCCTTGTTCGTCGCGGCGGCGAACTTGGAGCCAAACTCGCCGAAGGACAGGTGCTGCGCCTTGTTTTCCACGAGGCCGAAGGACGCGATGTCCCAGAACGCCGTCGAGCCGCCCACACCCAGTACAACTTCGTACCCTTCGGGCGCGGAGAAGAAGGAGGAGAGCCCCTCGCGGATAGACCCAACCAGATTCCGGACCGGAGCCTGGCGGTGGGAGGTGCCCAGCAGCTTGGCACCTGCCTGCGAAAGCGCCTCGATCTGCTCGGGGCGAACCTTGGAAGGACCGGCACCGAAACGCCCATCCTGGGGAAGAAGTTCTGCGGGGATCGTAACTGTGGCGGTTTCGCCCATTTTTGTTTGCTCCAAGCGGGTTGGCAGGGTGCTGAAGATACTCCTCTATTCTGCACCCCGGCCCCGTACTGGACGTATTTGTGAACGGGAGTTGGCGACCAGTCCGGGGCGGGCACAATTGCCCCGGGATTGGCGCCATGGGCTAACGTGGAAACGAACCTGCGGCGCGGTCTGCACCGCTGAGGTTCTACACCCTTTCTTCCGCACGAATTCTAGGAGCGGCTGGTCATGACGGACCTCATCGACACAACTGAGATGTATCTTCGAACCATCCTTGAACTCGAAGAGGAGAACATCGTGGCCCTGCGGGCGCGCATCGCCGAGCGCCTGCGCCATTCCGGCCCGACGGTGTCGCAGACCATTGGACGGATGGAGCGGGACGGCCTGGTGGTGGTTGCGGGAACCCGGCAGCTGGAACTGACCGAGCTGGGCCGGCGCCGTGCCACGGAAGTGATGCGCAAACACCGTCTGGCCGAGCGCCTGCTGGCCGACGTGATCGGGCTGGACTGGGCCTATGTCCATGACGAGGCCTGCCGCTGGGAACACGTAATGAGCGAACGGGTCGAGCGGCGGCTTTACGACCTTTTGGGCCGCCCCACAGAGTCGCCGTACGGCAACCCCATCCCGGGGCTCGAGGCCCTGGGCGGAACAACCGCAGCGGCTCCGGCTGCCGGCTACATGGACCTGGTCTCCGCAGTCGGTGCGGCCGAACCCGGAACCCAGATGAACCTGCTCCGGCTGGCCGAACCGATCCAGGTGGACCCCGAACTGCTGGCGCAGCTGGACGAGGCCGGGTTGCGCCCGGGCGCCTCGATCACTGCCGAGGTGGCCGGGAGCTACATTTCGGTCCGCGTTCCGGGGATCGAGGGAGCCTTGGAACTGCCGGCGGAAGTGGCTGCGCACGTGTTCGTGTCCGGCCAGGCCTAGTCCTTTCATCCACGCGGGTAACGGAATGGTATCTTTTGGGATTTTTCCCCTATAGTGACTTCTGACTACAGCAACAACACCGCTAACCGGTCCGACAGCCGAACCCTGCCACTGGACCGCAGGTGCAACCGTTCGCAGGCAGGGGCGGAGGACCCATCAAGCGGCAGTCTCACTGCCTTGGGGTGAAGCCTCCGAGCAGCGCAGGATCGTCCGCAAACCGCGGATTCCCCTGGGCGTCGTGGGCCGAGTTCTCTACTCGAATCCGACAGCTAACTTCGCAGGCTTTGTAGAGAGGGAACCACTTGTCGAAGCATGCCGCTTCGGGCAGGCGCAGGGCCGAGACTACGGCCGCTCCACTGCGTCCACGCACCGCCGCACGGTCCACTGCCGCCCCGTCAGCTGGACGGCGCCGGGCTGAACCCGTCCGCCGCCCGCTGGGAGGCTCTGCCCAGAAATTCGCCATCACCGCCGCCGCCTCCGGGCTGGTGTTGACCGTTGCCCTGCCAACGACGGCAGCGGCGGTGGATCCCGTACTGCCCCCGGAGGCAACGGCAGCGCCGGCCCCGGTTTCGGCTGATCCCAACGCCACGCTGGAGTTCGACCGAGCCGCCCTGACGAGCAAATTCGATCCGGACGCGAAACTTCAGGGACTCACTGTTGCCGGCACAGATGTCACGCCTGCGGCTGCCAAGGGCACCCTTGCCACTCCGCTGGATTCCGAACTGGTGGAGACCTCCTCCTTCGGATACCGGGTAAGCCCGATCACCGGCACCGCAGGCGAACTGCATACCGGCCAGGACTTCGCCGCAACGTGCGGCACGGAAGTCACGGCGGCCGCCAGCGGCACGGTCAAGTCCGCCGGGTGGCACCCGTACGGCGGTGGAAACCGCGTGGTGATCGATCACGGTAACGGCGTGGAAACCACCTACAACCACCTCTCGGCCATCAGCGTGTCTGTGGGCGACGAACTCGAGCGCGGCCACCTGGTGGGCGCCAGCGGCACCACCGGCGCCTCAACCGGCTGCCACCTGCATTTCGAGGTAATGGTCAACGGCACTCATGTCGACCCCCTCGGCTGGTTGTGACCGCTCCAACACCCTTTCGTGACCTGAGCGTGACATTTCCTTGATGTTGTTATATTCTCGTCACCGTGCCTGATTGGCCAAAGATCAGACACTCTCAGACAGTTCGCCGAGCTCTGCCACTGTTCGAGATCCGTTCGCAAAAATCGCATGGCAGAGGCGGGGGAACCAATTTCGGGTTTCGCAAGAAGCCCTAGGGGTTAAGTTGCCGGACTTAGCAGTCCAGCAACCGGGTGACTCCCATCCGAATCCGACAGCTCACCTCGCAGGCGTTGGGAGAGGCAAAAACTGTGTCAACAATCACTTCTGGCCGCCATCGTGCTGCCCACGTCCAATCCAGCCCGCTTACGGCGCTCTCGAAGGCCGTAACCGCTAACGCAGGGAACGTCGGCCGCCAGGCCGCAGTCGTCGTCGCAGCTTCCGGACTTGTTCTGGCTGCAGGCATGCCGGCTCAGGCAGCATCGGTTTCCACCGACCGCCAGGCCCTTGAAGCAACCCCTCTCAACGTTGTGACCTCCAACGGGACCGTTACGGTCTCCGAGCAGGCACCCTACGATCTTCCGGTTGCACCCCTGGCCGGCTCGCTCTCCGGAGCCGAAACCCGCGCCCAGATCGCTGCTGCCGAACTTGCTGCCGCCGAAGAGGCTGCCGAAGCCGCTGCCGCCCAGCAGGAAGCTTTCGCTGCCCAGCAGGCCGCCGCCGCACCGGCACCGGCCTCCACCGGCGTCACCACTGCCTCTTCCGCACCTGCAGCACCGGCACCTGAAGTTAGCGCCAGCGGCGTTGCAGCCGGCCTCGTTGCCTCCGCCTACTCGCAGATCGGCGTTGCCCAGGACTGCACCGCCATGGTCGAGAAGGCCCTGCGCTCCGTCGGCAAGTCCGTCGGTGACCTCGCCCCGGGTCAGTTCTTCGCCTACGGCGCCGTAGTCGGCTCGCCCCAGGCCGGAGACCTCGTCATCACCGGTGGCCACGTGGCCATCTACGTCGGTAACGGCCAGGTCATCAGCGGTGGCCTCAACGGTATGAACACCGGCCTCCACTCCCTGTCCGACCTTCCCGGTGCAAGCTTCGTCCGCGTCAGCTGACGCCTAGTTGCCTGATAAACGGAGCACACCCTTATGACCTCGACTATTGAGCGCGCCCGTCACCGTGCGCCGGTCCAGCGCACAAGTTCACTGACCGCGCTGGCCGACGCCGTTACCTCCAATGCCGGAACAGTTGGCCGCCAGGCTGCCGTGATCGCGGCTGCCTCCGGCCTGGTGCTGAGCACCGGTATCGCTGCCAACGCGGCCGGACCGGAAATCTCCCGCGATGTGCAGACCAGCAAGCTGGATCTGTCCTCCATCCCGCTGCAGGTACCCACGGACGCGGTTGGTCCTGAGCTCACGTTCGCGCCGGTACCCGGCGTGATCGTGGCTGAAGCACCTGCCACGCCCGATGTTACGGTTCAGTCCCAGGAAATCAGCCCCGAGGCTGAAGCTCCCGCCCAGGCCGGAACTGCCCAGGCCGGAACCGCCCAGGCAGGGACAGCTGCTGCTGCACCCACCCACACGGCTCCGCCTGCCTCCTCCGGCACCGCCGCGACGATCGCAGCCGCTGCATACGCCCAGCTCGGCGTTATGCAGGACTGCACCATGCTCGCTACCAACGCTCTTGCAGCGGCTGGCATCAACTACCACGGATGGCCGGCGGGTTACCTCTCCCTCGGCCGCACCGTAAGTGCAGCCGAAGCAATTCCCGGCGACCTGATCTACTACGCCGACGGCGGCATGGGCATGGCCCACATCGCTGTGTACGTGGGCAACGGACAGGCCGTCCACGGTGGCTTCTTCGGCAACCAGACCGTCGTTGCTCCTGCCGAGCTTGGCTCGGGCGGCGTGTACATCCGCGTTGGCGGCTAGCAGCAAAACCAGAACCTGACACAGTTCGCCAAAGGACCTTCCCCCATGGGGGAAGGTCCTTTGTTGTTTCCGCCCTGCTTATGCCGGAGACTGCAGCGGATTCCCAGCTGTGGATTCGCGCCGCTTAAATGGCGGGAATTGCCCCTCCCGGCTTACTCTTGCATGAAGATTCGAAGTACCGCGGTGTAACGGTGGACTTATTCTTTTGCCGGACCTGCGGGAAGGCGTAGAGGAACGTGCATGCGAACCCTGGTTCTGAATGCGGGCTACGAGCCGCTGGCCGTCGTGACCTTCCGGCGCGCGCTGGTGCTTGTGCTGACCGGGAAGGCCAGCGTGCTGGCGGAGACGGGTGAACCTGTGGTTAGCCCCGCCGACGTCTTTGCGCGGCCATCTGTCATTCTGCTAAACCACTACGTCAAGATTCCCTACCGGGAAGGAACCATTGCCACCCGCCGGGGGGTCTTGCGGCGGGACGCACATTCCTGCGCCTACTGCGGCAAGCAGGCCTCCACGGTGGATCATGTGGTTCCAAAATCCCGCGGGGGCGAGGACAGCTGGGAGAATCTGGTCGCTTGCTGCCTGCGCTGCAACAACAATAAAGGGGACACAACGTTGAACCAGCTCGGCTGGAAGCTCCGGTTTACCCCTCGGCCGCCAAGCGGCGCCCGCTGGCAGATCCGGGAACTTGAGCAGCCGGCCGCCCAATGGAGTCCGTTCCTCGGGGACACGGCTGCCTGATGGACCTCGAACCGGAACAGTTGCCCGCTTTCAATGCGGTTGTGCTCGCTGGCGGGCGGTCTTCCCGGCTGGACGGGGTACCCAAGGCTGGCCTGCTCTACAACGGGCAGACCTTGCTGGAGCGGACGCTGGAGGCCGTCAGCCACGCCGGCTGCGTGGCGGTTGCTGGTCCCGCGGAGCTGGAAGCCTTCCTGCCTCGGGAACGTAGTTTTATGGTCCGCGAAGACCCTCCCTTTTCCGGCCCGGCAGCCGCCGTCGGCGCCGCCCTAAGTGCCCTCTACGGCGAAGGCCAGACGGCGGACGGCAGCCGGGCACGGCCATGGACCCTGGTGCTGGCCTGCGATATGCCGGCATCGGCGGGTGCCGTCCGGGCACTTCTTTCCGAGGCAGCCAGCGACCCGGCGCAGTCCGTTATGGCGCGGGACAGCAGCGGAGCCCTCCAGCCGCTGGCCGCGCTCTACCGAACCGCGGATCTGCTGCGCGCGGTGAATGGACAGCCAGACGGGCTGGAAAATCTATCAATGTTCCGCCTCCTTGCTAGGGTGCAGTGGAGAGAGGTTGCCGTACCGGAGGGAAGCACCGCTGATGTGGACACCTGGGCTGATGCCGGAAAGTGGGGGATCAGGCCAGGCAACCGCACTGCCTGAGTCCCCTGACGGTCCCGCAGCGACGCCTAACGAAGGAGCCATGATGGGAAGCCAACAGCAAACACTCGAGGCCTGGACGCAGCAGCTGCTGCGGAGCCTGGAATTGGAGGGAACCGCAGTTGATATTGACGCGGTCCTGGACCTGGCGGCGGCGGCAGCCCACAATGTTGTCCGTCCGGCGGCACCGCTGACGACTTTCGTTGCAGGGCTGGCGGCAGGACTGGCCGCGGGCAGCGGGCAGGCAGACGAAAACCTCGCCATGCGGGCCGCCATCCGGGCAGCTCACCGGGAATGTGAGGCCGCAGCGGCTCCGGAGGCGGGCAAATGAACGGGCCGGTGCCGGTGATTCTGCCCCTGCAGCCCAACACATCCTGGGAACAGGCCCGTAAGGCGGCGTATGCCGCGGCACGGCCGCTGCCGTTTGAGACGGTGCCCCTCGCTGAAGCACTGGGCCAAACCTTGGCGGAGGATGCCGTCGCCCTCCAACCAGTGCCGCACTATGCGTCCTCTGCCATGGACGGCTGGGCCGTGGCTGGCGCCGCGCCCTGGACGATCGTCTCTGCGGAGGAACCAGAACAGGAACGCTGGCAGATCCATAAGGAGTCCGGCCGCCGGCCGCTGCAGCCCGGCGAAGCCGTGCCCATCCTTACCGGCGGCCTGATGCCTGTGGGCGGAGAAGCCGTTCTCCGGTCGGAGAACGCCCTGCTGAGCGAGGGTGACCCGGCGACGCTGGTCCCGGGACCCACCGCACGAAGCGATGAACCGCGTCCGGGAGAACACATTCGGCCGGCTGGCGAGGAGGCAGCGGCGGGGGAGACCGCCATCGCAGCCGGGACCGTCCTGAACCCGGCGCACATCGCACTGGCCGCCGTCTGCGGCCATGACACCCTGCCCGTGCTGCGTGCCCCGCGCGTATCCCTGCTGCTCACGGGTGACGAAGTCATCGAAGCCGGACTGCCCGATTCGGGCCAGGTTCGGGACACCTTCGGACCGCAGCTGCCGCAGCTGATCGGCATGCTGGGTGGACGTGTCGACTCGGTCTACCGCCTGGCAGACCGGCTGGAGGACGTGATCGCCGCCCTCAGTACCGACGCCATCGATGAAGCGTCACTTGCGATGTCCTCCGGGGACGTGCTGGTGACCACCGGAGGCACAGGAACCTCCTCTGCAGACCACCTGCGGCGCGCACTGAGCGCCGTCGACGCTGAACTGCTGATCGACGGAATTGCCATGCGCCCCGGGCATCCCACCCTGCTGGCACGCCTGCCGGATGGACGGTTTGTCGTGGCCCTGCCGGGGAACCCTCTCGCAGCCATGATGGCGGTCTTCACCGTGCTCCAGCCGCTGCTGGACGGCCTTCGGGGCGCGGAATTCGCCAAGGAGCGCCATGTCCTGGCGGGCGTCGACATCGATCCGATGCCCGGCCGGACCCGACTGGTTCCAAGCCGGATCCAGGACGGGCGCTCCGTGCCCTCGCAGTACTACCGCTCGGGAATGCTGCGGGGACTGGCCGACGCCGACGCCGTGATGGTGATCCCCGAAGCCGGCTGCACCGCGGACGAAGCCGTCACTGCGCTGCCGCTGCCATGGCGCGTGCGGCAGGCTCCAACCGGATAATCACCGATTTGGAGGTTGGGGTGCCGCTGACATCGGCAACGGAGTCCAGCGGCACCAGCACGTTCGCCTCGGGGAAGTAGGCGGCGGCGCACCCTGCCGTGGTGTTGTAGGCAACGGCCCGGAAATTCTCCGCCCGGCGCTCCACCCCGTCGTCGTACTCTGAAATCATGTCCACCTGGTCGCCGTCCTGCAGCCCGGCTGCCGCCAGGTCAGCTGCGTTGACGAACACCACGCGCCGCCCGCCGTAGATGCCTCGGTAGCGGTCGTCCTTGGCGTAAACCGTGGTGTTGTACTGGTCATGCGAACGCAGGGTCTGCAGGATCAGCCGGCCTTCTGGGACTTTCGGATACTGCAGTTCATTGTCCGTGAAACGCGCCTTGCCGGTCGCCGTGGCAAAATTCCGCCCGTCCCGCGGTCCGTTGGGGAGCACGAATCCGCCGCCGCCGAATTTAATCTTTGCTTCGAACCCCTCAAAACCGGGAATCACGTTTTCAATATGCCGACGGATGAGGGAGTAGTCGGCGCGCGCACCGATCCAGTCCAGTTTCGGTGCGTTTTCCCGGAATGGTGCCTGGGAACCGGTGAAAAGCCGTTCCGCGAGCTCGCACACAATGGCAATCTCCGAGCGGACCTGCGGCCCGGGCGGGTCCAGCCGGCCCTGGGAAGCATGAACGGCGCTCATGGAGTCTTCCACCGTGACGCGCTGGTCGCCTCCGGCCTGTGTGTCCCTGTCGGTGCGCCCCAGGGCAGGCAGGATCAACGCACGGCGCCCATGCACCAGATGGGACTTGTTCAGCTTCGTTGAGACTTGGACAGTCAGTTTGGTGTTGCGCAGCGCCTGCTCGGTGACGGCGGAGTCCGGCGTCGCACGGATGAAGTTACCGCCCATGGCCATAAACACCCGTACTTTTGAGTCACGCATCGCCCGGATCGCGTTGACCGTATCGAAACCATCGGGGCGGGGGGACGCGAACTCGAATTCGGCGTCGAGCCGGTCATGGAAGGCCTGGGGCATCCGCTCGAAAATTCCCATGGTGCGGTCGCCCTGGACATTTGAGTGCCCGCGGACCGGGCAGACCCCCGCGCCCGGGCGTCCCACGTTGCCCTGGAGCAGGAGAACGTTGACGACGTCGCGCAGCATCGGCACCGAGTGCTTGTGCTGGGTGAGGCCCATGGCCCAGCAGACAACCGTGGACTTCGCCGCGATCATGCGCGCACCGGCGGCTTCGATCTGGGCCCGGGTCAGGCCGCTGGCGAGGCAGATCTCATCCCAGGAGGCCTTCCGAAGCGTGGCGAGATAGGCATCCAGGCCGTCCGTGTAGGCAGCGATGAAGGAGTGGTCGAACACGTTTCCATGCTCTTCTTCCTGCTCCAGCAGGAACTTGCCCAGCCCCTGGAAGAGAGCCTGGTCCCCGCCGAGGCGGATCTGCAGGAAGTCATCGGCCAGCTGGGTGCCGCCACCGAACTTAGTGCCGAGCATGCCCGACGCCGTCTGCGGGTTATCGAACCGGAGCAGGCCTGCTTCGGGCAGCGGGTTTACCGCGATGATCACCGCACCGTTCTTCTTGGCGCGTTCCAGGGCGGTGAGCATGCGCGGGTGGTTGGTGCCGGGGTTCTGCCCGGCCACGATGATCAGCTCCGAGCCCTGGACGTCGTCCAGGCTCACTGTTCCCTTGCCGATTCCGAGCGTTTCGGTCAGCGCCGAGCCCGAGGACTCATGGCACATGTTGGAGCAGTCGGGCAGGTTGTTGGTGCCGATGCCGCGCACCATCAGCTGGTACAGGAAGGCAGCCTCGTTGGAGGTCCGTCCGGAAGTGTAGAAAACGGACTGGTCAGGGGAATCCATGGCCGCCAGCTCCTCGACAATGATGTCGTAGGCGCCCTCCCAGCTGATCGGACGGTAGTGGCTGGCGCCGGCGTCGAGCACCATGGGGTGGGTGAGCCGGCCCTGCTGCCCAAGCCAGTAGTCATCCTTCTCCAGCATTTCGGCCACCGAGTGTTCGGCGAAGAATTCCGGGGGCACCCGGCGTTTGGTGGCTTCCTCCGCCACGGCCTTGGCACCGTTTTCGCAGAACTCAGCTGCATGCCGTTTGTCGCCTTCCGGCCAGGCACATCCGGGGCAGTCAAAGCCCTTCTTCTGGTTTACGTGCAGCAGAGTCTGCGCGCTGCGCAGAGGCCCCATCTGGTCGAAAGAGAGGCGGATGGAATTGATGACCGCGGGCAGGCCAACCGCATGCGTCTTCGGCTCACCGACCCGTAGTTCGGTTTCGTCGATTCCGTTCTTCGGAGCCTTGCTTGGCATAGCCACCACGTCCTTGTGCAGGAAATCACCTAGTCTGAAGTCAGGCCAGTCTAAGACTTTATTGAGGAGCGATGGGATGGGACGTGTTTCACGGCGTGCCCGAATTACACGGTTCCGCACGGACGGAACCATCAGCCGGCGTGATGACATGCTGGCGGGTGAGGAACCGCTGGAGATCCGTTTCGAGGGGCGTTCCTTCACGGTGACCATGCGCACTCCGGGCGACGACTTTGACCTGGTGGCCGGGTTCCTGGTCTCTGAAGGAGTTATCTGGGAGGCCGGCCAGCTCATCAGCCTGCGGTACTGCGCCGGGGTGGATGAAGACGGGCAGCAGACCTTCAACGTGGTTGATGTTCAGCTGCGCCCCGGAACCCCGCTCCCGGACACCGGCATGGAGCGGCATGTCTATACCTCCAGCTCCTGCGGCATCTGCGGAACGGCTTCCATTGAGGCTGTCCGCAAGTCCTCACACTTCGATGTCGCCTCCGACGGGGTGCGGGTTCCCCTGGAGGTGCTGGCCTCGCTTCCGGATAAGCTCCGCGAACAACAGGCGCTTTTTGAGAAGACCGGAGGCGTGCACGCTGCGGGCCTGTTCACCGCCGAGGGGGAGCTGCTCTGCCTGCGGGAGGACGTGGGACGGCACAACGCGGTGGACAAGGTGGTGGGGTGGGCGCTGCGCGCAGGGCTGCTCCCGCTGCGCGGTACCGTGCTCCAGGTGTCCGGCCGGGCTTCTTTTGAACTTGTTCAAAAAGCGCAGCTGGCCGGTATTCCCGTGCTGGCCGCCGTCTCCGCACCGTCCGCACTGTCCGTGGAATTGGCCCAGGATGCCGGTATGACGCTGGTGGGCTTCAGCCGGGGCACATCGCTGAACTGCTATTGCTTCCCAGAGCGGATCGAAGCGAAGGCAGCGGCTGTCGCCGGGGCGAGCAGCGGAGCGGGCACGGGAGCCTAAGAGCTGGGGAGCAGGACCTCGACGCAGGTGCCCTCGCCCACGGTGGAGCTGATTGAGAGCTCTCCACCGTGCTGGTGGACCATGTCCTGGACGATTGCCAGACCCAGTCCGGTGCCCGGAATCGCTGCAGCTGTGGCGTTTGAGGCACGGAAAAACCGGCTGAACAGCTTGGGCTGGTCCTCTGCCGGGATGCCGATGCCGGTGTCCTGGACGCGGACGCGGACCATGGGAGCGGCACCGGCCTCGCCCGGGAGCGGATCAGCCTGGATCCGGACGGACCCATTTGGTGGGGTGAACTTCACCGCGTTGGAGACCAGATTGGTGAAGACCCGCTCAAGCTGTTCCCTGTCCCCGTCCAGCCGAAGACCGGCTTCCGCTGCGTCCAGGGTGAGGCTGATGTTCCGGCTCGCCGCCGCCGGGGTCAGCGACGCGAGGACCTGTTCCAACAGATCCGCCAGGAGAATTTCCTCCACGTCCAAGCGGGTTTCTTCCGCATCGGTGCGGGAAATGGTGAGCAGGTCGCCGATGAGGTGGTTCAGCCGGTTCGCGTTGCGTCCGACGATTTCGAGCATCTGCGCGATCTCGGGGGACAGCCCACCCCCGGAGCCGTCCAGGATCAGGTCAAGATAGCCGGTGATCGAGGTCAGCGGGGTGCGAAGCTCATGGTTGATTGTGGCCACAAAGTCTGTTTTCTCCCGGTCCAGCTCCCGCTGGCGGGCCAGGACAGTGCGCTGGGCGGTAATCAGGTGACCCTGCACCAGTCCGTGGGCAAGGTTGCCGCTGACATGCTGGATCAGTGACAGTTCGGTGGGCGTCCAGATCCGGGCCATGTTCTCCCCGGCGAGCCAGATGATGCCGAAGGGCCTGTCGCCGTGGCCGAGCGGGACGATGACCGAGGTGCGCAGCCCCGCAGACCGCGGAGCCGGGAAGAGGATCGGATGGGTGTCGCACTCCGGATCAAGATGGTCGCGTGCTGCAAGCATCTTGCCGTTATCCCACAGCAGGTCAGCCACAGCGGCCGCCTGCGCGGGGTCAGGTGCCGGTATGGAGGCAACCGATCCGGGCCGGCTCCAGGAGTTCGTTAGTTCCGGAACCCGCTCGTCCGGGAACGTGGTGAGCGAAACGTGGTCAGCGCCGAAGGCGTCTCCCAGCCCGGCGACAACAGCGTCCGCCATGATGTCCGGGTCATTGGTGGCCCGCACCGCGGCCGAAATAACGCGGGTCTTTCCCCGCAGGATGTTGTTGACCTCCCGGCGCCGGCGCACGGCAAGCGACTCCGCGCGGATCAGGGCCGCCCGGTAGGCCAGTTCGGTGCCGGAGAGCGGACTCAGTACGAAGTCGGTGATGCCCCGCCGGACCATGTCCTCGACGTCGAGCAGTTCGCCAGAGGTGATCAGGATGACGGGCGGTCCGGAACCTTCCGCGGACGGGAGCAGCCAGCGCCGCAGATCGGGGCCGGCGGCTTCCACTGCGGCTGTGTCGACGACGGCGAGGACAGGAAGCGGGCCTTCCAACGTGGTTCCGCTGGGCACCGGACGCAGCCGCGCACCCGCCAGCGCTTCCTCCACGGATCTCCGCAGCCCGGCGTCACTGACCGCAACCAGTGCCGGCAGGTCTTCGCTGCGACCGTCCGTAAATGTTCCCTCGTGGGTCGGCGCCGTCGGCATAGCGGCCTTTCGTTCCGGGGGCCCGGCTCGGTGCGGACCGTTTGCAGTGTATCCCAGCGGGGGCCTGTTCCCCGTGGCGCGGGACACAGATTACGGGCGTGTCTGCCCCGGGAATTCAACGAAGCCGCAAGCCGTTATGCACCGGGACGGAAGAGCTGCGCAAGAGCCTAAGCTGGAAGTTGCCGTTACTTAAAGGAAGTCGTCACATGAGCATGGAAGGCGCGGCCTGGAGTTCCCTTCACAAGATCTCCACCGCCAAAGGCACAGACAAGAAAATTTCGCGCGAGACCCTGAAACGGATCTTCGCGTTCGCCTCGCCATACCGGCGGCAGCTCATCGGGTTCCTGCTGCTCTCCACCGGAGGGGCTTTCCTCGCGGTCGCAACCCCGGTCCTGGCCGGCGAAGTGGTTAACGCGATTGTCGCCGGAAGTGCTGTGGACAGGGTGCTCTGGCTGTCCGGCCTGATCGCAGTGGTCGCGGTGGCCGACGCCGGCGTCTCACTGGCGACGCGCTGGTTCTCCTCCAGGATCGGTGAACAGGTGATCCTGGACCTGCGGACCTCGGTATTCGACCATGTCCAGCGGATGCCGATCGCCTTCTTCACCCGTACCCGCACCGGTGCGCTGGTGAGCCGGCTGAACAACGACGTCATAGGGGCGCAGCAGGCATTCAGCGGCACGCTCTCCGGAGTGGTCAGCAACATTGTTGCCCTGGTGCTGACGCTGATCGTGATGCTCACGACCTCGTGGCAGGTCACCGTCCTGGCCATGCTCCTGCTCCCGGTGTTCCTGCTCCCGGCCCGGCGGATGGGTGGACGGCTCGCGGCGCTGCGCCGTGAGGCTGCGAACCACAACGCATCCATGGGCACACAGATGACCGAGCGGTTCTCCGCCCCCGGCGCCACCCTGGTGAAGCTCTTCGGCCGGCCGGACCAGGAATCCACGGAGTTCGCCGTCCGCGCGGCCCGGGTGCGGGACATCGGCGTGAAGACCGCCATGATGCAGTCCATCTTCGTGACTGCGCTGACCCTGGTCTCAGCGCTGGCGCTGGCCCTGGTCTACGGCCTGGGCGGCTACCTGGCCCTGACCGGCAGCCTGAACACCGGCGACGTCGTAACCCTCGCCTTGCTGCTGACCCGCCTGTATGCGCCGCTGACTTCGCTGGCAAACGCCCGGGTGGAGATCATGAGCGCCGTCGTTAGCTTTGAACGGGTCTTCGAGATACTTGACCTCAAACCGCTTATCCGTGAAAAGGAACAGCCGGCGCCGGTGCCGGAGGGGCCGCTGGGTGTGGAATTCGCGGATGTCACCTTCGCCTACCCGACGGCGGACAAGGTGTCCCTCGCGTCCCTGGAGGACGTGGCCGTCCTGGACAGCCGCGGCGGGGAGGACGTGCTGCATGATGTTTCCTTCCGGGTAGAACCGGGACAGACCGTTGCCCTGGTGGGTAGTTCCGGGGCCGGGAAGTCAACGATTGCTCAGCTGCTTTCGCGGCTGTACGACGCCGACAGCGGTGCCGTTCGGTTCTCCGGCACGGATGTCAGGGACCTCAGTTTCGCGGGAATGCGTTCTGCCCTGGGCATGGTCACGCAGGACGGACACCTCTTCCACGAGAGCATTCGGTCCAACCTGCTCCTCGCCAATCCGGAGGCCAGCGAAGCCGAGATCTGGGATGCCCTGCGCCGGGCCCGGCTTGAGGACCTCATCCGGTCCCTGCCCGATGGCCTGGAAACCATGGTGGGGGAGCGCGGCTACCGGCTCTCCGGCGGGGAACGCCAGCGCATGACCATTGCCCGGCTGCTCCTGGCCCAGCCGCGGATCGTGGTGCTCGATGAAGCGACCGCCGCCCTGGATTCCACCTCGGAAGCAGCGGTGCAGGCGGCCCTGACCGAAGCGCTCGAAGGACGCACCGCCATCGTGATTGCCCACCGGCTCTCCACGATCCGCAACGCGGACCGGATCCTGGTGATCGAGAATGGGCGGATTGCGGAACAGGGCACGCACTCGCAGCTACTGGCGCAGGACGGCCGGTACGCCGAGCTCTACCGCACCCAGTTCGCGGAATCCGACGACGCCGCTCCGAGTGCGGGCACTTCGTCCGGTATCAGCGCGTAGCCGCGCGGCTTGCGGCCCCGCCGGCGGGTCCCCCGCCGGCGGGAGCCTCCTCGATGCGCGCTCGAAACTCGGGCTAGAGCGGCTTTGCCTGATCTGAATCCGCCGGACCGGCGTCCAGCTCCCGCAGGATTTGATCGACGAGCTGGACGTAGGCGGCTGTGACACGCGAGGTGTCACCGGTAATGACCAAGTCGAGTTGTAGACCCCACACGACGGCAGTCATCAAAGTGGCCTTCTGCAGTGCGTGCGGCTCGCTGTAACCCGACCGGCGGTATCTGGCGGTCCACAATTCGAGCCATTGCCCAAGGGCGCTGTGCGGAACGGATTGATCCTCCGGGCGAGATCGTCTTTGGTGAAGGATGATCTCAAGATCAAGATTCATCGCCTGCACATTGGAGACGCACCAATTCCAGAACTCATAGAAGAGTTTTGCGTCCAAGACGTCGCCGTCCAACATGGTCCTGGCTAGGTCCGCCTGGCGTTTTTCCACGTGCTGAACAACCGTCGCCAGCAAGTCTTCTTTGGTGCCGAATGTGCTCACCAACGGGAAAGTGCTGATTCCCAGATCGGTTGCCAGGGAACGGAACGTTGACCTTTCGAGGCCTCGAGCGGCTACCGCATCGATGACGCGATCCAACAGATCCACTCGGTCGCCAATTCGTTCCAATGCGGCTCCCTTTCTTGCGTGTTTCGGCACAGCCGTTTCGGTCAGGACAGTTTCTCATGCGCCTTCATTCACCACGACTGCCGAGCTCAACCGTAGCGGGAAGCAGCACATAACAGAAGTTATTCTCTCCCGTCTTCTGAGGTGGAGCCTGCTCTCAGTTCCTTGCGTGAAAGGCCATATCTGCAGCATGATGCGTGTGATATAAATCTCATCAGATACATCATGCATGTTATTCCAGCATCGGTGCCGAACAGATAGGCCGCCCAGACGTCCGCGGTTTCTCAACGGTTGTAATCACTTATTTGTGCAAAGGAACTGATACATGACGAAACTTAAGCGGAGTCTTGGCTTTGCGGCGGCCTACGCTGCATCGACAGGACTCGTTGTCTCCGGCACGGCCATGGTGTCGCTCGGTAACGGGTTTGGCACCGGTGGAATCGCCTTCGCGATCCCAGCATTCGTGGGCCTGATTATTATCACGATGGTGGCAATCTCCTACGGAGAATTGGCTTCCATGCTTCCCGGCGGCGGGATGATCGGCGAATACACGCTCCCTGCCCTCGGCAGGCTGCTGGCCATAGTCGCGGTGCTTGGTGGGTACCTGGTGCTGGTCTCGGCCGACGGGGGAACCCAGCTCCTCGTCGCTGGTGAATCATTCGAATCCCTCACCGGTTTCCCGGCGACAGTCTTCTCCTTCACGTTGCTCGCGGTCCTTCTGATCCTCAACATTTCGGGTGTGGACATCTTCGCGCGTGTCCAGATCCCGATTGTGTTCGGCATGATGGGAATTCTCGCGGTCATGGGCCTCGCCGGCGTCTTCGGTTTCACCGGGCAGACGCCCGTCGACAACCCTGCACTCAACACCGACTGGGGCACCCTCGCTTCAATGGGCGCCGTAGCGATCTGGCTCTACATCGGCATGGAGTTCGTAGCGCCCTTGGCGGAAGAAGTGAAGCGGCCCTGGCGGAATATTCCGCTGGCCATGGTCACCGGTGTGTTTACGATTTTCGTCGTTGACGTGCTCTTCGGATGGGGAGCAACGCAATACGCCGACCTTTCCGTCATGGCTGCCTCCTCGATCCCTCATGTCGTCGGCGCAACCGCGATCTTCGGTGCCGCCGGCGGCTTCATCATGACCGCGGTGACCATCCTGGCGTCCTTCTCGACGGGCAACTCCTATCTCGCCGCGATCCCGCGCATGCTTTACGGCCTGGCCAATGAGGGCCTGCTGCCGCGGTGGTTCGCCAGAGTGAGCCGCCGCAGCCGGGTGCCGTGGGCAGGCATGCTCGTCACCGCCGGCTGCATGGCAGCTGTACTGCTCTATTCGACTGCCTCTGACGGCGGCATCGACTTGATCCTGAACCTCGTCAGTATCGCCTGCACAACGTGGCTGCTGAGCTACATCATCGCCCAGGTCGATGTGATCGTACTGCGCCGCCGCTATCCGGACGCGAAGCGTCCCTTCAAGACCCCGCTGTACCCGCTGCCGCAGATCATCGGCATCACCTCATGTGTCTACCTCATCGCGTTCATCGTCCCCGACATGGAGCAGCGCCTGGTTGTTTGGGGCGCGGCAGGAATCATCATCGCCGCCATCACCCTGTTCGGAGTCATCTGGCTCAAGATGAACCGGTTGCCGCTGTTCACTCCGACAGATTTGGCTGACACCCAGACGAACATCGCCTTCCGGTCCGAGGACGTAGAAGAAGATTACGGGCCCGGGCAATCTGCGTCAGTAGACGCTGGCAAGGAATACCGGTGATCACCCCGCGCTCTAAGAAAGAGCGAAAGCACGCACTTGCCGGGAACGGCCCCATCGTGGACCGGGCCCGGGATGCATTACGCAGAGTCGCGCCGCAGTTCGGCAACGTCATCGAAGCAACGCAAACTTCGGTAACTGTACGTACCGGAGACGGTATCGAACTGAGCCTCAGCTACGACCCGGGGAACTTTGTGTTCTCCCGTGTTTACAACCTCACGATTTCCACCGCCCTTCCTGCCGGTTCCGGGGCTCCATCCGGAGTCAGGATCTCCCACAAAGACCGAGCCGGCTCGCGGTACATAAAAGAGGGAGCAGGGGCAGAAACCGCGGCGGTTGACCGCTTGAACCTAGCGGCACGCCCCCACCTCGGCGGCATCGACGTGCTTTCTTCCGCCATCTCTGCCAGGAACGGCGAGCGCATTTTCACCGTGACGCCCCTCGGGGGTTCCTACGTATGGGTGCTGATTCCGCCGGTGTTCAAAGCCACAGCCCTCCCGCCGGGAGAACCGGACAGAATCCTGGCCCTCATCCGCGCGGTTCGCGGCCTCGAAGCCGCAACAGCCAAAAACGAAAGGCAAACAGCATGAGCAGCACGAACACAATCAGCGTGAAGGCCGCAGTCTTCACTGGGGCCAAACAGCCTCTCGACATCCAGAAGCTCCAGATCAGCGCAACTCCCGGCCCGCAGGAGGTGCTGGTGAAGCTCGCAGCCTCCGGTGTGTGCCACAGCGATCTCCATGCGTTGGACGGTGACTGGGAGACGCCGGCACCGCTGGTGCTCGGACACGAGGGGGCCGGTGTCGTCGTGGCTGTGGGGTCCGAAATCACGGAACTCGACGTGGATGACCACGTGATTCTCTCTTGGACTCCCTCCTGCCGGAAATGCGAGTTCTGTGTGTCCGGCAATCCAGTGCTCTGCCAGCTCGCCAACGAGACGGCATACAACCACGTCTTTTTCGATGGCAAGCCCCGCCTCCACAACGACGAGCAGGAAGGGGTCAAGAGCTTCCTCGCGGTGGGCTCCTTCGGCGACCACGCGATGGTTCCGGCCTCCGCCGCCATCAAAATCCGCAAGGACGCCCCGCTCGCGCAGGCTGCGCTGGTCGGGTGCGCGGTGAGCACCGGTATTGGAGCGGTCGTGAACACCGCGAAGGTGGAGGCCGGCAGCACGGTTCTCATAGTGGGGTGCGGGGGTGTCGGCCTCAATGTTGTCCAGGGGGCCCGGCTCGCCGGGGCGAAGCAGATCATCGTCGCAGATGTAAACGAGGAGAAGCTGGAACTCGGCCGCACATTTGGAGCCACCCACACCGTGAACAGCCGCGAGGCTGACTTGGTGACAGCGGTGCAGGAGCTGACCGGGGGCCGCGGCGTTGACTACGCCTTCGAAGCGATTGGCCTGCCCTTTACGATCGAGGCCTGCTACGAGGCGGTTCGCCGTGGCGGGACCGCCGTCGTCGTCGGTCAGGTGGCGGACGGGGTGAAGATTTCGATCGACCCCTTTGTGATGAGCGACCAGGAGAAAAAGCTGATCGGCTCAAACTATGGCTCGAGCCGCCAATCAATCGATTTCCCAAAAATCGTCGACCTGTATATGGAAGGACTCGTCGATCTTGACTCAATGATTACCGACCGCATCCAGCTCGAGGACGTCAACGAGGCCTTCGCACAGATGCGCTTAGGTAAAGGGATCCGTACCGTCATCGATTACTGAGAAAGCCCTACCGCGTTAGGCGGCAGTCTCCTCACGCTGTCCAGGTGACGGCGTGGGGAGTGCAATCGGGAGACAACGGGTCTGGGCATAAAAAGTGCCCCCGGCCGGAATCGAACCGACGACCTGCCCTTTAGGAGAGGGCCGCTCTATCCTACTGAGCTACGGAGGCGTGGCTGCCGTTGGCTGGCAGCGATAAACAGCTTACCTGTTTTCACCAGCCGGTGCGGCGCGGGCTTTGAAGGGGGCGAAGGGCCGGTGGCTAGGCGCCTGACCTGCCGCGGGCCTCTGCTTCCAAGGCCTGCAGGTGCGTGCTGTAAGCCTGCCGCATGGCGGTGAGGAAACCGTGGATGGTGTCTAATTCGGCTTCGGTGTACCGGTCCATGACCTCACTGGTTAGCGCGCCGAGCGGGCCGAAATAGGCGCCGGCAACCTGGCGGGCCAGCGCCTCGAGGTGCAGGGTGACCTTGCGCCGGTCCGCCTCGGAACGGGTCCGGTGGATATGGCCGATGCGTTCCAGCCGGTCAATGACGGCGGTGGTGGCGCCGGTTGACGTGCCCAGCATATTGCTCAGCCTGCCCGCGGTGAGGGGCTCGCCGCGGGTCTCGGCCTCCATGATCAGCGTTAGCGCGCGCATATCTGTGGAATTCAGTCCGTTGCCGTGGGCGAACGCATCCGACACCTGTTGGCCGTCCAGGCCCATGCCCCGGACGGCGTTGACGATCTCCCGCCTCAACTCATTTCTGTCCACGGTTCCCATAGTAACTTCACCTTGAAGTATCTCTATTATAGAGATACTTTGTTCCCTAGTTACTTTTTTCCGAGCGCCACAGGAGTCTTTCGATGCACGCAGGGATAGTTCGCTCGGCCAGGGCAGCGTGGGTCACGCTCCTCGTTGGCCTCGCGGTGATAGTCGGGCTGTTCGCGCTCCCGGTACAGGAGAACGAGGCTTCCACCGTAGGCGGTCTCAGCGACCAGTACCAGACCACGCAGGTAGAGGAGCTGCTCGAGGAATTCCCCGAAGCCCAGCAGTCGACGGCGCTGATCGTGGTCTCCCGCACCGATGGTGCTGAAATGACCGACGCCGACCGCGCGGCCATCGCAGACATCACCGCCGCGGCCGCTGATGCCGGGGTCTCGACGCCGCCGGCACAGGTTCCGCCGATCGTCTCGGACAACGGCCTGGTGGCGCTGGTGCCGGTTACGCTGCAGGCCGTAAGTGACGACGGTGACGCCGTCAACGCCGAGGTGCAGAGCCTGCGGGACGCCATTACCGGTGCTGCCCCGGAAGGCCTCAGTGCGGAACTGACCGGGGGAGCAGCTTTCAACGCAGACCTTGCCGGCGTTTTCTCCGGAGCCAACTTCACCCTGCTCACGGTCACCGCCGCCGTCGTCGCCCTGCTGCTCCTGATTACCTACCGCTCGCCGTGGCTCTGGATGGTGCCGCTGGCGATCGTCGGGACGATCGAACAGCTTTCACTGCGGATGGTGGATGTCCTGGCGCCGCTCTCCGGAATCGAGGTGGACCCCTCCGCCGTTGGCATCACCAGCGTGCTGGTCTTCGGTGCCGCGACCAACTATGCCCTGCTGCTGATTGCGCGCTACCGGGAAGAACTGCGCGCCCATGAGAGCGTTTTCGAGGCCATGGGCAAAGCGCTGCGCCGCACCCGGGAGGCCATCATCGCTTCCGGCGGAACCGTCATCCTGGCCCTGCTGACCCTGCTTTTCACTGACACCCTGAGCTACCGCGGACTGGGCTTCTCCGCCGCCGTCGGGATTGTTTTTGCCATCCTGAGCGCGTTGTTCCTGCTGCCCGCCACCCTGGTGCTGCTCGGCCGCAGGCTCTTCTGGCCCTTTGTCCCGAAGGTCGGCGACCCCGCCCGGGAAGGCAAGTTCTGGGGACGCCTCGGCGAAGCCACCGCACGCAAGCCGAAGACGATCGCCGGGATCGCCGTCGTCGTCCTGCTGGTGATGGCCTCGGGTGTCTTCAGCGCCAAGATCGGCCTGAGCGAGAACGAGCAGTTCACCGAGAAGCCGCAGGCCGTGACCGCGGCCGAAACACTGGCCACCGGATTCCCTGCGGGCTCAACGTCGCCGGTAATCGTCCTGGTCAATTCGGACAGCGCGGACGCGGCTGCCGCGGAACTGGGCGGACTGGACGGCGTGGAAACCGCCACGGTCGCCGGCGAACACAACGGCCTGACCCGGATTGACCTGGTCAGCAGCTACGAAGCCGGAACTGCGGAAGCCAACACCTTCATCGAGGAACTGCGCAGCGACCTCGCCGAACATCCCGACTATGAGGGAATCGTGGGCGGGGAAGCCGCCGAACGCGTTGACCAGCTGGCCGCCAATACCCACGACGTGATCCTGGTGGTCTCGCTGGTGATCGTTCTGGTCTTCCTGGTGCTGCTGGTGCTGCTGCGGTCCCTGGTCGCGCCAATCCTGCTGGTGGCGTCGGTCCTGCTGACGTTCTTCGCCTCCACGGGCCTGAGCTGGCTGCTGTTCGTGAACGTGCTCGGCTTCCCGGCGCTGGACACCCTGACCCTGCTTTACAGCTTCCTGTTCCTGGTAGCCCTCGGCGTTGACTACAACATCTTCCTGGTCACCCGTGCCCGGGAGAACGCCGTCACGATGGGCACCCGGAAGGGTATGCTCGCGGCGCTGCGCTCCACCGGCGGCGTGATCACCAGCGCGGGCATCCTGCTCGCGGCCGTGTTCGCCGTCCTCGGTGTCCTGCCGCTGGTCACGCTCACCCAGGTGGGGATCACCGTGGCCCTCGGCGTCCTGCTGGACACCCTTGTGGTGCGCACCGTGGTGGTGCCGGCGCTAACCTTCGTTCTTGGCGACAAGTTCTGGTGGCCGGGTTCTCCGGGAGCTAAACACGGCAACCAGGGACGCCACCAGGCTCAGCCCGAGCAGGACCCAGCGGGCGACCGTGAGGAAGCTGGCCAGGCCGGCATCGCCAGCCGCTAGCTCGGCAGAGCCCAGGACGTTGTCGATCACAACGTTCTCCCACAGATCCACGATGACGAAGAGGATCGGCGCGGCCCACAGCACCCAGCGCAGCATTCGGCGCTGGGTGTTGAGGCCGATGATCAGCAGCCAGGTGAATCCGAAAATGAGGGGAAACAGCGTGCCGGCCGTCTTATGGACGTAGCTGAGCTGACCCAGTGCGTCGGCATCCAGTGCCGTGCGGAGAGCCGCCAGGTAGTCCATGTCATACCCGCCGATCAGCGAGTCCGGCATGGCCAGCCCGCCCGAGAGCTGGGTCATCTGGTTCAGCACGAGCAGATGGAAGTACCAGAACATAAACAGCGTGGTGACCGTCGCCGCGATCACGATCAAATTCGCGTTGGACTTGGCCTGCTGCGGCGTCCGTTCGGTGCTCTGGTTGGCGGGCAGTTGTCTGGCGGCAGGGGCATCGGCGTTATTGCCGTGCTTGGCTGCGCGCTGTGCCGGAGTTTTTCCCATAACTACAGTATGGCTGAGGCGCAGCACCGGCCTGCCGGAACGTTGGCCAGGCCGATAGGGTTGGCAGCATGAGTGCCTTCGCCGCTGAAGCGGATTTTGTCCTGGCCGCTTCCCTCGTCCGCGAGGCCGGCGCACTTGCTTTCGCGATGCGGAAAGAGGGGCTGACCGGCCAGCAGAAAACCTCGGTGTCCGACGTCGTTACAGCAGCGGACCACGCGGCGGAGACCCTCGTGGTGGACACGCTGCGCCGGCTGCGTCCCGAGGACGGGATCGTGGGGGAGGAAGGCTCCAGCCATGCGGGCACCTCCGGCCGCACCTGGGTCATAGACCCGGTGGACGGTACCTACAACTTCCTGTCCGGGTCCAGCTACTGGTGTTCGGCGCTGGCGCTGCGCACCGAGGAGACCCCCGGGCAGCCGGCAGACGAGCCGGCAGAGGCCCCGGCCGTGCTGCTGGGGGCTGTGTTCGCGCCCCAGGAGGACAACCTGTGGCTTGGCGGACCCGGCAGGCCCGCCACGCTGAACGGGGTGGAACTTCCTGCCCTCCCCGATGCCGGCCTGGATCGCCTCAGCGCCGGGACCTACCTGCACCCGACCTGGCTCCAGCATGAGGATGTTGCCGGCCCCTGGATGCGGGCGGCACAGGGTTCAGCCACCATCCGGATGCTCGGTTCCGGTTCCTGCGACCTGGGCTCGGTAGCCATGGGACGGCTCGGGGCCTGGTTCCAGCACAGCTGCCCTGAATGGGACTGGCTGCCTGGAAAGGCAATCGTGGAAGCCGCCGGCGGCACCACAGCAATCCAGGAGGTCCACGGCTTCCGCTGGCATATCGCCGGGCCGGCAGCCGCTGTCCGCCAAATCCAGCGCCTGCTGGCTGAGGATTAGCACCCTGCAACCGGCCGAATCCGCAGGCGCGGGGGCCGTCCGGGAAAATGTCGGGGGCAGGACCTAGACTTAATCGCACCATGGACTATCTCTTTGATCCGTACTTCTCCACGCCCGGCAAGTCCAAGACCGCCCCGGAGCCGTCCGGGGACGACCCCGGTCCCGCAGCGGATGCCGCTGCTTCCGGCCCCGAGGGCCGCGGAAATCACCACGCCGGCCGGTCCCCGCGCGTCAATGAAGAGCGGGCGGCAGACCTGCTGAGCGGGTTGAACCCGCAGCAGGAAGAAGCCGTAAAGCACGCCGGTTCGCCGCTGCTGATCGTGGCCGGCGCAGGGTCCGGCAAGACCCGGGTGCTCAGCCACCGCATTGCTTATCTGATGGCAACGGGCCGCTCCAACCCGGGGCAGATCCTGGCCATCACCTTTACCAACAAGGCCGCAGCGGAGATGCGTGAACGCATCGAATCGCTGGTGGGCGGTGTGGCGAAGACCATGTGGATCTCCACCTTCCACTCCTCCTGCGTGCGGATCCTGCGGCGCGAGGCGAAGACCGTGGGCATGAACTCCAACTTCTCCATCTACGATTCCGCGGACACGCTGCGGCTGATCACCCTGGTGGCGAAGGGCCTGGATCTGGACCCGAAGCGGTTCGCGCCTAAGGCCATCGCGAACAAGATCTCCGGCCTCAAGAATGAGCTGATCGACGACGAGTCCTACGCCTCCTCGGCCAACTACTCCGATCCCTTCGAGCAGGCCGTCGCCCAGGTCTACACCGGGTACACGCAGCGCATGCGCCAGGCGAACGCGATGGACTTCGATGACCTGATCGCCCAGACCGTGTTTATGTTCCGGGCCTTCCCGGGTGTGGCCGAATACTACCGGCGCCGCTTCCGCCACATCCTGGTCGACGAGTACCAGGACACCAACCATGCCCAGTACGCCCTGGTCCGCGAGCTCGTGGGGGTGCCCGGCGAAGGCAACACGTTGGACATCCCGCCGGCGGAACTCACCGTGGTGGGTGACTCGGACCAGTCCATCTACGCCTTCCGCGGGGCGGACGTCCGTAACATCGTGGACTTCGAGAAGGACTATCCCTCGGCCCGCACCATCCTGCTGGAACAGAACTACCGGTCCACGCAGACCATCCTTTCCGCCGCCAACGCGGTGATTTCCCGCAACCCGAACCGGCCGGAGAAAAAACTCTGGACTGCGGAGGGCAACGGCGCGAAGATCGTTGGCTACGTCGGTGAGAATGAACACGAGGAAGCCCGGTTCATCGCCGAGGAGATCGACCGCCTGCAGGATGAAGAAGACCTGCGCCCCGGCGACGTCGCGATCTTCTACCGCACCAACGCGCAGTCCCGCTCGCTCGAAGACGTGCTGGTGCGGGTTGGGCTGCCGTACAAGGTAGTCGGCGGCACAAGGTTCTACGAACGCAAGGAAATCAAGGACGCCCTGGCCTACCTGCGGGTCCTGGCGAACCAGGACGACGTCGTGAACCTGCGCCGTATCCTCAACGAGCCCAAGCGCGGCATCGGGGACCGCGCAGAGTACTCCGTGGCCGCCCTGGCCGAACGCGAACGGATCAGCTTCATGGCTGCGCTGCGCCGGGCCGAGGAAGCGCCGGGCTTGGCCACGCGCTCACTGAACGCGGTCAACGGCTTCGTTAAGCTGATCGACGACCTCGCCGAAGTTGCCACCGGCTCCGGGGCCTCCGCAGCGCTCGAAGCCGTGCTTGAACAGACCGGCTACCTCGCACAGCTGCGCTCCAGCGCCGACCCGCAGGACGAATCCCGGGTGGAGAACCTCGCGGAACTCGTGGCAGTGGTCCGGGAGTATGAGCGCGACAACCCCGAAGGGTCCCTCGCCGAGTTCCTGGAGCAGGTATCCCTGGTGGCCGACGCAGACCAGATTCCCGACGCCCCGGAAGGCTCGGCCGAGGAAGTTGCCGCCGCGGTGGAGGAATCCCGCCGGCAGGGCGTCGTCACCTTAATGACGCTGCATACCGCCAAGGGACTGGAGTTCCCGGTCGTGTTCCTCACCGGAATGGAACAGGGCATCTTCCCGCACCAGCGCTCGGCCACCGACCCCGCGGAACTGGCCGAGGAACGCCGCCTGGCCTACGTTGGGCTCACCCGAGCCCGCCAGCGGCTTTACCTGACACGCTCGGAAGTGCGCAGCATGTGGGGCCAGAGCCAGTACAACCCGGCCAGCCAGTTCGTGGGCGAAGTCCCGGCCGAGCTGATCGACTGGAAGCGCGAAGGCATGGACCGTCCGGTCTGGGGCGGCGGAGGAAGCAGCACCTCCAGCCGCTACAGCGGATCGCACTGGGGTGCCGGCGCGCCGTCGTCCACCGGCGGCAGCATCGCTGCCGCCCCTGTTTCCAAGACCATGGGCCGGGTCCAGCCGCAGAAGGAAGTTATTTCCGTCACCGTGGGGGACAAGGTCAACCACACCTCGTTCGGGCACGGCACTGTGCTCTCGGTTGAGGGTGCCGGGGATAAAACGGTGGCGAAGGTGAAATTCGACGTCGGCGAAAAGCGCCTGCTGCTGCGCTACGCGCCGCTCATTAAGGAGGAGTGACGGGCCCTTTAGTGAATTGGCTCCCATAGCCGAAGGACGCCGTTTTCTACAAACCATAGAACTGTGCCCTTCATCACTAAAGGGGTACTCTGTGAGGGGCCTCCGGCGCTTAGGGACTAAAGTTCCTTTGGAGCAGCCCGGCACCATGCATCTGCTTCCGATCAGCTGATCGACTGTAAACCTACTTCGACGTAGAAGGACACTAGCCCGTGGACCTGTTTGAATATCAGGCGCGCGATCTGTTTGAGGCGCACGGTGTACCCGTGCTTGCCGGAATCGTGGCGCACACTCCTGAAGAAGCCAAAGCTGCTGCCGAGAAGATTGGCGGCGTTGTAGTCGTCAAGGCCCAGGTGAAGGTCGGAGGCCGCGGCAAGGCCGGCGGCGTAAAGGTCGCGAAGACCGCTGACGAAGCTTTCGAGCACGCCAGCAACATCCTCGGTATGGACATCAAGGGCCACACCGTCAACAAGGTGATGATCGCGCAGGGCGCCGACATCGCCGAAGAATTCTACTTCTCGGTCCTGCTGGACCGCGCCAACCGCAACTACCTGGCCATGTGCTCGGTTGAAGGCGGCATGGAGATCGAGCAGCTGGCCGTGGAGCGTCCCGACGCCCTGGCCCGCATCGCCGTGGATCCCGCCGTCGGCATCGATCAGGCCAAGGCCGAAGAAATCGTTGACGCAGCCGGCTTCGCTCCGGAAATCCGCGACGGTGTCATCAACGCGATCATCAAGCTCTGGGACGTCTTCGTCAAGGAAGACGCCACCCTGGTTGAGGTCAACCCGCTGGTCAAGACCGGTGCCGGCGACATTGTTGCCCTGGATGGCAAGGTCTCCCTGGATGAGAACGCCGACTTCCGCCAGGCCGGCCACGCCGAGCTCGAGGACAAGGACGCGGCCGACCCGCTGGAAGCCAAGGCCAAGGAAAATGACCTCAACTACGTCAAGCTCGACGGCGAAGTAGGCATCATCGGCAACGGTGCAGGCCTGGTTATGTCCACCCTGGACGTTGTGGCCTACGCCGGCGAAAAGCACGGCGGCGTGAAGCCCGCCAACTTCCTGGACATCGGCGGCGGAGCCTCGGCTTCCGTTATGGCCGCCGGCCTGGATGTCATCCTCAACGATGAGCAGGTCAAGTCCGTCTTCGTGAACGTCTTCGGTGGCATCACCGCCTGTGACGCCGTCGCAAACGGCATCGTCAAGGCCCTGGAGATCCTCGGCGACGAGGCCAACAAGCCGCTCGTCGTGCGCCTCGACGGCAACAACGTCGAGGAAGGCCGCCGCATCCTGGCCGAGGCCAACCACCCGCTGGTCACCCTCGCCACCACCATGGACAACGGCGCCGACAAGGCTGCCGAGCTCGCCAACGCAGCTCGCTGACCGAGCCGATCCCCAGAAAGAGAATTCACTTATGTCTATCTTCTTGAACAAGGACTCCAAGGTCATCGTTCAGGGCATCACCGGCGGCGAAGGCACCAAGCACACCGCCCTGATGCTCAAGGCCGGAACCCAGGTTGTCGGCGGCGTGAACGCCCGCAAGGCCGGCACCACCGTGACCCACGGCGACGTCGAACTGCCCGTTTTCGGCACTGTTGCTGAAGCCATCGACAAGACCGAAGCCGACGTTTCGATCGTCTTCGTGCCGCCGGCCTTCACCAAGGACGCCGTCATGGAAGCCATCGACGCCGGCATCGGCCTCGTTGTGGTCATCACCGAAGGTGTGCCGGTCCAGGACTCCGCCGAATTCTGGGCACACGCCCAGTCCAAGGTGGACGCGGACGGCAACCAGGTCACCCGCATCATCGGTCCGAACTGCCCCGGCATCATCACCCCCGGCGAAGCCCTGGTGGGCATCACCCCCGCCAACATCACCGGCAAGGGCCCGATCGGCCTGGTCTCCAAGTCCGGCACCCTGACCTACCAGATGATGTACGAACTGCGGGACCTTGGTTTCTCCACCGCCATCGGCATCGGCGGCGACCCGGTCATTGGAACCACCCACATCGACGCCCTCGCAGCCTTCGAAGCTGATCCCGAGACCACGGCGATCGTAATGATCGGCGAAATCGGCGGCGACGCCGAAGAGCGGGCCGCAGAGTTCATCAAGGCCAACGTCACCAAGCCGGTTGTCGGCTACGTAGCTGGCTTCACGGCTCCCGAAGGCAAGACCATGGGCCACGCCGGCGCCATCGTCTCCGGTTCCGCTGGAACCGCCCAGGCCAAGAAGGAAGCCCTCGAGGCTGCAGGCGTGAAGGTCGGCAAGACCCCGTCTGAGACTGCTGACCTGCTGCGCGAGGTTTTCGCAGCTCTCTAGGTACACTCAAGCACAACCCCCGTGTCCGGATAACTCCGGTGCACGGGGGTTTTGTGCGTCTCACTGCACGAAAGAACACCATGCACCGAACATCCACCGCCCCCTCCGCGCCTGTGGCCGGCCACCGGAACGCGCTCCGCCGGGCCACCTGGATCGCCACCCTGGGCGGCTTCCTCTTCGGTTACGACACCGGGGTGATCAACGGTGCCCTGCCGTACATGCAGGACGATCTCGGTCTGACTCCGTTCACGGAAGGGCTGATCACCTCCAGCCTGCTGTTCGGCGCAGCCTTCGGCGCGCTGGGAGCCGGCCAGCTCGCCGATCGGCTCGGCCGGCGGCGGCTGCTGATCATCCTGGCCGGGGTTTTCCTGCTGGGAGCGGTGGGCACCGCTGCGGCTCCCGGCGTGGGGCTGATGGTGCTGGCCCGCGTGGTCCTGGGCCTGGCGGTGGGCGGCGCGTCCGCCGTCGTGCCGATGTTCCTGGCTGAGCTGGCGCCCGCCTCCCGCCGTGGACAGGTGGTCACCCGGGACCAGCTGATGATCGTTACCGGGCAGCTCGCAGCGTTCGTCTGCAACGCCGTTATCGGCAATGTCTGGGGCGAGGACGGCGGCGTCTGGCGCTGGATGCTGCTGGTCGCCACTCTGCCGGCCATCGCCCTCTGGGTTGGCATGAACTTTGTGCCGGAAAGCCCCCGCTGGCTCGGTTCCAAGGGCCGCTATCCGCAGATGCTGACCGAGCTGCGGCGGATCCGGAGCGCCGAAGACGCGCAGGTGGAGTATGAGGAAGCCAAGGCACTGGCCGGCAGTCTGCCTCCGCGCAACGGCCGCCTGAAAGATTTCGCCGAACCCTGGCTGCTGCGGGTCCTGCTGATCGGGATGGGACTCTCCATCGTCCAGCAGATCACCGGTGTCAACGCGATTATCTACTACGGCACGCAGATCCTGGCCGACGCCGGGTTCGGCACCGAAGCCGCCCTGACCGCCAACATCGCCAACGGCGTCGTATCCGTCTGCGCCGCGCTGCTGGGCATCTGGCTGCTGGGGAAGGTGGGCCGCCGTCCCATGCTGCTGACCGGGCTGATTGGGACCTCCAGCACGTTGGCGCTGATTGGCGTCGCGTCCATTCTGCTGCCGGAAGGCACTGCCCGCGGGTTCACCGTCCTGTCGATGACCGTGCTGTTCCTGGCCTTCCAGCAGGGCGCTGTTTCCCCGGTGACCTGGCTGATGCTGTCCGAGATCTTCCCGCTGCGGGTCCGCGGCCTGGGCATTGGCCTGTCCGTATTCGTGCAGTGGATGGCGAACTTCGCGGTGGGTTTCTCCTTCCCGATGCTGATGGCCGCCATGGGAATCTCCAACACCTTCTTTATCTTCGTGGCGCTGGGGATCTGTGCCGTTCTCTTCGTGAAGCGTTTTATGCCGGAGACCCGCGGTCTCTCCCTCGAAGAAGTGGAGCTGGCACTGCGGAAGGCATAGGCCGGGATAAGTCGGCAGGGGTGCAACTAGGTCACAGGAGTGCCGGTTGCCTTGCCAAGGGACGGGTCCGCCGAGCACCTACTGCTGATTTCCAGGGTCTGCCGGTACTCATTGACCGAGTAATACACGGTGCTGCCAGCATGGGTGCCGACGAACGTGAAGTCCGTTTCCGGTGGCGCATCCGGGCCGGGCGTCAGGGTTGAGAGTGGATCGGTCCCGGCTGAGCTCAGGATCTGCTGGGCCGCATCCCGCGCACGTTCCGGGGCAGCCTGTGGGGGACCGGTGAGCGACGTTGTGAGGATGTGCCGCCGTGGGCCCGCGGCAGAGGAGGGACAGGGTGCGGTGCGTGGAGCGACCGCCGCGGTGGCGGAATACTCCGCGCCGTCCGCCTGCGTCCATCCGGCGGATCCGAGTGCGTCCATCAGGGTCAGCGCGAGGCGCTGCTGCTCAACACCAATTTCGGCTGCGGTAAGCTCGGCGCCGCCGGCTGGGGGACCGGCGGCGGGGGCAGCGGGCGGCGGATGACCACCAGATCCTGCTGCCAGCACGATCCCTGCGGCAAGCACACACAGGGAGCGCGGGTCTGGCCTTCTCATCTGCGGCATTTTGCAGGTGGAAAGGCGATGTGTCGAGGGTAGTGGGCTAAGCTGCCCGGGCGCAGGGGCGTACCCGGCTCCAGTTGCGCCGGCAAAGTGTTCTGGGCAGCCGCTCCCGCGGTACCGTCCGGACGGGTGTCCCTTTGCAGTGCCTAAGCATTTTCCACCTGTATGTCCTCGCTAAAGCCACGGAATTCCTGACGGAAAGCTGGTTTCCGGCCAGAAAGCCATGGCGTCGTTTCGGTTTTGGCCCTCATCAGCAACGCTAAACCGGATTCTGGAATCCGCACATGGGGAGAACTACCCATGTGCCCGGATCGCTTTGCCGGCGCAGGGCTGCTATGCGGTTCCGGGCGCCGGAATTCGAGAACTTATTGCACTTCTGCAATTTTGCAGTTGTGAAAAGTTTCTGCGGCTGCCACAGTAGATTGGTGAGTCAACAGTTTTCCCTCCGCGATCGCAAACGCGCCGAGACCTGGGCAGCCCTTCATGCAGCCTCAGCCCGGCGCGCTCTCGAGGACGGGCTGGAGTGCGTAAACGTCGAGGTAGTTGCAGATGAAGCCGGCGTTTCCGCACGAACGTTTTTTAATTATTTTGCCTGCAAGGAAGATGCTGTCCTCGGGCTGCAGGAACCCTCCGTAGACCAGGCGATGCTGGACTCCTTTGACGTCGAAGGGGACCTGCTCACCGAAGTCAGCCGGCTCATGTTGGCGGTCATGCGCACCATGGAGGGCGGCGAGGACATCGACGGTGTCCGGGTCCGGATCTACGAGGCCTACCCCCACCTTCGCCAGCGCCGATATTTCTACATCCTCAAGGCCGAAGCACTTGTATACGACATCGTGCGGTCCCGTCTGGAGGAATCCAGCCGCTGGCGCGGCCGGTCGCCCGGGTCCGGCTGGTACGCCCACGACGTCGAAGACGTAGCCCGCACAGTGGTGGCGACAGCCTCCACCCGGGTGCGCTATGTCATGCAAAAAACCATTTCCACCCCCACCCGCACTGCGCAGTTCGAGGCCCTTGAGCAGGGCCTCGAACTACTCCGAGACGTTTTCAAGGAAGTCCTATGACGCGAACTGCTGCTGGAGCAGCCCCCACAAGCACGGGGAAAAAACCCAATCTCGTTCTTGTTTTCACCGCACTGGTCCTGGCCATGCTTCTTTCGGCGCTGAACCAGACCATCCTCGGCACGGCGCTGCCGACTATCGTGGGAGAGCTCAACGGGGCAAACCTCATGCTCTGGGTAATCACGGCCTTCATCCTGGCCTCCACGGTGATGATGCCCATCTACGGCAAGCTGGGCGACCTGATCGGCCGAAAGTACCTGCTGGTAGCGGCCATCCTCATTTTCCTGGCTGGCTCCGTGGTCGGCGCCCTGGCTCCGGACATGACCTGGCTAATCGTGGCCCGTGTGATCCAGGGCCTTGGCGCCGGCGGCCTGATGATCCTCTCCCAGGCCATCATCGCCGACGTCGTTCCGGCGCGTGAGCGCGGCAAGTACATGGGTTGGATGGGCGGTGTCTTCGCGTTCTCCTCGGTCGTGGGGCCGCTGATCGGCGGCTGGCTGACCGAGGGCCCGGGCTGGCGCTGGGCGTTCTGGTTCAACATTCCCGTGGGTGTCCTGGCACTGCTCGGCGCCGTGTTCTTCCTCAAGCCGCTGGCCGTCACCGTGCGTCCGAAGATCGATATTTGGGGGATGGTCCTCATTGCGCTGGCAACCACCGGCCTGGTGCTGGTGAGCAGCTGGGGCGGCAGCACCTATGACTGGAATGATCCGGTCATCCTTGGCCTGATCGTTGGCACGGTCATCGCCGCCGTGATCTTCGTGATGGTCGAACGCCGCACTGCGGAGCCGATCATCCCCATGGAGCTCTTCCTCGACCGGAACTTCAACCTGGCCACGGCCTCCGGCCTGCTGACGTCCGTCGCCATGTTTGGTGCGATCGGCTACCTGCCGACATACCTGCAGATGGCCACCGGAGCCAGCGCCACCGAAGCCGGCCTGCTGATGATCCCCATGATGGGAGCCTTGCTCTTCACCTCCGTCCTCTCGGGAACCTTGGTGTCGAAGACCGGCCGCTACAAGTGGATGCCGATTGCGGGTTCCGCCATAATGGCGGTCTCCCTGGTCCTGATGGGCACCATCACCGCAGATTCCCCGGTCTGGGAGCTGTGCATTTACATCGGCGTGCTGGGACTGGGCCTCGGCCTGAACATGCAGATCCTGGTCCTGATGGTCCAGAACTCTTTCCCCATGCGCCAGGTCGGCACCGCCACGGCAGCGAACAACTACTTCCGCCAGATCGGTGCCACCCTCGGGTCCGCCGTGGTGGGCAGCCTGTTCGCGCACCGGTTGAGCGACCTGCTGGGCGAGCGCCTGCCGGCCGATGCAGCCACGGCAACCGGGGGTGGAAACTCGCTGACCCCCAAGCTTGTGCATGAGCTGCCGGACGCGGTCCAGGACATCATCATCCGGTCGTACAACGAGGCCCTGATTCCGCTGTTCCTGTTTATGGTGCCGCTGGCCGTGGTGGCCACGGTCCTGTGCCTGTTTGTCAGGGAAAAGCCGCTGGCAACCCGGCTTGAGCCGGAGGTTATGCCGGAGGCGATCGGTGAGGGCAACGTGCTGATCAGCACCGAGGATGAAGGTAACGGACCAAGCACCACGGAACTGCGGCAGGTTGGCCACGCTTCAGGCGGGCCTGCGTAGAACCTGAAATCGAGAGAAATCGAGAGAACAGGTGCGGGCCTTCTGAGCTTCCAGAAGGCCCGCACCTGTCTTTGCGGGGGAGGTTATTACGTGGGTCAGGCAGCGCCGGTGCCGACGAACGCACCGAGAACGTACGTTGCCGCAGCAGCGCCCATCCCGATACCCAGCTGCCGCAGCCCGCGCTTAAGCGGCGAGGCTCCGGAGAGCAGGCCGACGACGCTGCCCGTGAGCAGAAGGGCGAGCCCAACGAGGACACAGGAGAGCGCAACGGCGCCGAGGCCGGTCATGCCGAACGCATAGGGCAGCACCGGAATGATTGCGCCCGAGGAGAAGAAACAGAAGCTGGAGGTAGCGGCGCCGAGGCCTGTCCCCACGCTTTCGTTGGCGTCCACCTGAGCTTCGTCCTCCTGCTCGGGATTCAGGGACAGCGACGGATCGCAGTCGCAGGTGTAGAGCCCCAGGCGTTCCGCGGCCCGGTGTTCCGCGGCTTCGCGCGTCATGCCCCGGGCCAGATAGACGAGGACCAGCTCGTTGGCATCGATATCGAGGGACTTGGCAGCGGACAGCGTGACCTGGGTGGGCCTGGACGCTTCCAGCAGTTCGCGCTGCGACCGGACAGAGACATACTCGCCGGCTCCCATCGACAGGGCGCCCGCGAGGAGTCCGATGATGCCGCTGAAGAGGATGAGCCCGCTGGAAACCCCCGTGGCCCCAATGCCCATCACGAGCGCCAGGTTGGACACCAGCCCGTCATTGGCTCCAAAGACAGCGGCCCTGAAGTTTCCCGAAAGGCGCGTGCGTCCGCGCGTCGCCAGCCCACGCACCACTTCCTCGTGGATCTGTTCGTCTGCTGCCATGGCACTGGTGGCACTGGGCTCGTTGCTGTAAGGCGAGCGTCCCTCAGCCCGCTGGGCCAGGGCAAGGACGAACACCGAACCGAAGCGCCGGGCCAGCAGCCCGAGGAGCCGGTTCCGGAAGGAGGGGCGCATCGGCTTGTCCGCTTCCGGACCAAGCAACTGCCGCCAGTGTTCCTCATGCCTGCCTTCGGCCTCAGCAAGGGCCAGCAGGATGTCCCGCTCTTCGCCCTCCCGGCGTTCAGCGAGGTAGCGGTAGGTTGCTGCTTCGGCCTGCTCATCGGCCAGGTATTGGCGCCATCGGCGGCGGTCGGCAGCGCTAGGCTGGGAATGGTCAGGGGAAACGGGCCCTGGAACCGGTGGGGTAGTCACAAACGCTCCTGGTCATGGCCGGAGCGTTCAGGGGCTCCGGCCAGCTATCGATTGCTGGCCGAAGGTCTCGCTCGCCGGGTGCGGTGCACCTGCGGTGGACTGCCGGGCTGCCATGGCAGCCAGTATGTCGACAGGCCTCGGTAACACAGCCAGTTTCGGTGCAGCCTCAGCCGCAACTAAAATTGGTGGAGACCGGAGCTACTCCCCTTCGGTTTCCTAGTGTAGCGGAGAACCCGACGCAGCTCCTGAGGAGGGCGAACGAACATTGAAGGGCATTTACGTACACCTGGCCGGGTGCGGGCTCCCGGCCCCGCAGCGGATAGAGTCAATGCCGTGAGTAAACCTGCTAAGGCACTCTTCGACCATTCCCGGCCCTGGACGCGCCACTACGCCGAGGGTGTGCCAGCCGACCTCGTACTTCCCGAGGGTTCCCTCGTGGACATGGTTGAGGCCTCCGTCAGCAAATACGGGTCCAAGACCGCGCTGCAGTTCTTTGGTGCCACCACCTCCTACCGGGACATGGGTGAGCAGATCCGCCGCGCCGCCGCCGGGCTGAAGCGCCTCGGCGTCAAGAAGGGGGACCGGGTTGCCCTGGTGCTGCCCAACTCGCCGCAGCACGTCGTCGCGTTCTATGCCGTGCTGCGCCTCGGCGCGGTGGTCGTGGAGCACAACCCGCTGTACACCGACCGCGAGCTGCGCCATCAGTTCGAGGACCACGGCGCCACGGTGGCGATCGTCTGGGACAAGACAGCGGATAAGGTCCAGTCCCTCCCGGCGGATATTCCGGTCCACACGATCGTGTCGGTGGATCTGATTAGTGCCATGCCCCGGGCGACGCAGCTGGCCCTGAAGCTTCCGCTGCCGGCAGCCCGCAAAAGCCGGAGGGCGCTCGCCGCGGACAAGAAGCCGCGCAGCGCCGGCCGTCGGGTCCTGACCTGGAAGCAGCTCCTGGACCACCGGCCCCTGGCCCGGCGGTATCCCAAACCGGCCGCCGCCGACCTCGCAGCCATCCAGTACACCAGCGGGACCACCGCGGACCCCAAGGGTGCCATGCTCACCCACGCCAACCTGATGGCGAACGCCGCGCAGGGCCGTGCCTGGCTTCCCGGGGTGCGCCCGGGCAAGGAAACGGTCTACGGGGTGCTGCCGATGTTCCACGCCTACGGTCTAACGCTCAGCCTCACCTTTGCCATGAGCATCGGGGCGCGGCTGGTCCTCTTCCCGAAGTTCGACGTCGACCTGGTCTTGAAGGCCGCCCGCAAGACCCCACCTACTTTCCTGCCCGCCGTCCCGCCGATCTACGACCGGATTGTGGCCGGGGCAGACGAGGCAGGAGTGTCGCTGAAGGGCGTCCGTTTCGCGATCTCCGGTGCCATGAACCTGCCGGTGTCCACGGTGGAAACGTGGGAGAAAGCGACCGGCGGCTACCTGATCGAGGGATATGGCCTGACCGAAACGTCCCCCGTGGCACTGGGCAACCCCATGGGACCCACGCGCAAGGCGGGAACCGTGGGAGTTCCCTTCCCGCTAACCGACATCAAAGTGGTGGATCCGGAGGATCCCACCCAGGAACGGAACCACGGGGACGCCGGGGAACTGCTCATCCGTGGACCGCAGGTCTTCAAGGGCTACTGGAACAAACCGGTGGAAACCCGGGCGGCGTTGCTCGACGATGGATGGTTCCGCACGGGTGACATCGTCTCGGTGGACGACGACGGCTTTGTCACCATCCGCGACCGGATCAAGGAACTGATCATCACCGGTGGATTCAACGTCTCACCCTCCGAAGTTGAAGAAGCGCTGAAGCGCCATCCGGCCGTTGCGGAAGCAGCGGTGGTAGGCCTGACCCGCACAGGCGGCGGGGAAGACGTGGTCGCTGCGGTGGTGGCTAAGCCGGATGCAACCTTCGACGCTGACGAGCTCCGTTCCTTTGTCCGCGCTGAACTGGCCGCCTACAAGGTGCCGCGCCGGATCGTGCAGATTCCGGACCTGCCCCGTTCGCTGATCGGCAAGGTGCTCCGGCGGCATGTGCGCGATTCATTGCAGGGCGACGGCGACGGCGACGGCGGCGGCGGCAAAAGCGAAAGCCCGGATGCCGGACCAACAACCTAGGCCCATATTTACGAACGTGAGCCGGTACGACCACCTGATGGGGGAAACACACACGATGGATAGCCAGCCCGGGAACGGGCACAACATTTCCGAACCGCGCAGTTACTGGAGGGACGGGCTCGGCCATGCCGCGCAGCGCTCTGCCCAGGTACTGCTGGTGCTGCTGCTGGTGGGGCTCGGCGTTTTTGCGCTGACACGGCTGAGCCTGGTGGTTATTCCCGTGCTCCTGGCCCTCATCCTCGCGGCAGCCATCGCGCCGTTCGTAAACTGGCTGCGGAGTAAGGGATGGCCGGGAGCGCTGGCGACAGGAACCTCCTTCCTGCTCCTGCTCGGCGTGTTCGGGGGACTGGTAACGGGAATCGTCTTCGCCATCCGCAGTGAGTGGGACACCCTGGTGGACCAGGCGACGGCGGGGTTCAACCAGGTGTATGACGTGGTTCAAAACGGGCCTTTCGCCATCGATTCCTCGGCGATTGAGGAAGCCCGGGACGCCATCCTGGACTTTGCGACCTCGAGCACCGTGGGCAACGGCGCCATTGCCGGCCTAAGTGCCGCGGGATCCTTCGCTACCGGGTTTGTGCTTCTGGCGGTTGTCCTCTTCTACTTCCTCAAGGACGGGGACCGGATCTGGGCCTTTGTGCTTCGCTGGTTCCACGGCGAACGCCTGCAAAAAGCCACCCTGTCCGGTGCCCGGACCATGGAGGTGCTCGGAAACTACGTCCGCGGCACGGCGATTGTTGCGGCCGTGGACGCCCTCTGCATTGGCGCGGCACTGTTTTTCCTGGGTGTTCCGCTGGCACTGCCGCTGTCCGTGATCGTTTTCGTCGGCTCCTTTATTCCGCTGGTCGGCGCAACGGCCACTGGCATCCTGGCGGCTCTCATTGCACTGGTTGCCAACGGTCCCGTGGTTGCCCTGGTCGTGGTGATCGTGATTATTGCCGTCAACCAGCTTGAGGGGAATTTCCTCCAGCCGGTGGTCATGGGAAAGACCCTGAGCATCCATGCGCTGGTCATCCTGCTCGCCCTCACCGCTGGCACTATCCTGGCCGGCATCATCGGTGCGATTCTCTCGGTACCGCTTGCTGCCGTTACCTGGGCCATCATCAAGGTCTGGATCGGTGAAGACACCGGGGATCCCGAGGCTGTGCCGGAGGCGGCAGAGGAGTCTGAAGCCGAACTGCAGCACGAGACGGAATCGTAGGCAGCTCGAGCCGGAAACTTAAAAAGCACCGGGGCCGGACAGGCAGGGGATGATCCGTCCGGACCCGGTGCAGCTCGAGGGGGCCGGATGTCCGGCGTTTGCTCCAAGGCAACGATTGTTCACCTGTACGCTAGTTGCGCGGCACACCACTCGTCAAACGCTGAAATAATGCGCTTTACATCCCGTCATCTCCCTGCCGGAAAGGACCAGTCAGTTCATGAAGGCACTGTCGGTTGAACCCAGCAATGCCCCGCTGGCCATCGGGTCGCGGATCCGCACCGCACGCCAGGCGCGCCACCTAACGATCGAACAGGTGGCAGATTCCACCGGCCTGACCAAGGGCTTCCTGAGCCGGGTCGAACGTGACCTCACATCCCCGTCGGTCGCCTCCCTGGTGACCCTCTGCCAGGTCCTCTCCATCTCCATCGGAGACCTTTTTGTTCCGCCCGAAACCACCCTGGTCCGCTGGCCTGAAGCGCCCGGGATCAATCTTGGCGGCGATGGCATCAATGAACGGCTGCTCACGCCGCGGACCGAGCGGCGGGTACAGGTGATCCGTTCGGAGATCGTGCCCGGGGGTTCCGGAGAAGCCGACCTGTACTCCGTGGACTGCGACGTCGAAGTGCTCCACGTGGCCGAGGGGCGGCTTGACCTGGTCTTCGCCACCGAAACCATGGTCCTGTCCGCCGGGGATACCGTCACGTTCCCCGGCCAGGAACCGCACTCCTGGCGGAACCCCGATGACAGCGTCTCCGCCGTGGTTATCTGGACGCTGGTCAGCCCCGGCACCGCCTAACGGGCCAGCAGCCGGCCGGCGACGCCTAACGGGCCTAACCGGCCGGCGACGCCTGGCAGGGCCTCAGCGGGCCGGCGGCACCCATGGCGGGACGCCCGCCCCGACGCCGATCAGGCTGTTTGCAGTGTTGGCTGCGGCGACGTCCGTTCGCCCGTCCCGGTGAGCCGCTCCAGATACGCCACGGCCCCATTGATGTTCGTGCCCGAAGACCGGTATCCGATGTACCCGTCGGGGCGGACGAGGATAACTTCCGGACGGCGGGCCGAAAGGCCGAGCCGCTTGAACGCCATCCCGCTGATGTCCTGGATGATTCCAGGGCCCCCGGGGGTGAGCCGGCTGCCCACGGCCAGGCGCTGGACGCTCAGCAGGCCGCCCAGAGCTGACAAAGCGGAGTGCAGTTGCTGCGGAGTGTCCTCCGGCCAGCCCGGCCCCGTGAGCAGGACGTGGAACCCGGGCGCGGCGACCAGGTCCTGGAGCCGGCGTTCATGGTCCTGGTATTGCACGACGGCGTCCGGCAGCCGGTCACCCGGCCGGGGGCCGGAGGACAGAGCGGCGGGGAGGCGGTTGGCTCCAGCCTCTGTCATGGCACTGCCGCGGTAGTTGATGCCCAGCTGGGACATGGTGCGGAAGGCGCGGCTGCGCAGGCGCTCGTTGGCAGCCATGACGGGTGCCAGCGCCGGCAGCAGCTTGGTCCGGGGCAGTTTCAGCAGGCCGTTACGGCTGGTCGCGAGTTTGAACAGGCGGTCGGTGAAGCCCACGATTCCGCGTGCCACCGGGCGGCGTTCGGCATCGTAGCTGTCGATCAGCTCCTCGGAAGCGAGTCCTCGGGCCCCGAGCGCGAGTTTCCAGCCCAGGTTCAAGGCATCCTGGATGCCGGTATTCATCCCCTGCCCGCCCACGGGGGAGTGGACATGCGCTGAGTCTCCGGCCAGGAAGACCGAGCCCCACTGGAAATACTCGGCCATCTGATGGGAAAGCTTGAAGCTGCTGATCCACTTCGGGTCTCTCAGCTTCAGGGCCCCGCCGGAGAACCGGTCCGCAATCTCCTGCAGGGTCTCGAGGGTTGTCTCGCTCCGGTCACCGCGCTGCTTGAGGCTGATCATCCGCCAGCTGGCCGGCTGGCCGAGCGGGAAAAGAACCATAAAACCGTCGTCAGTGGGATAGGCATGCACGGCAGAGGGCTCCGCGCCGTCGACTTCCAGGTCTGCCAGCACAAAGCTGTCCGTGTAGCTGGAGCCACGGAAATCCATGCCGGCGCGTCGCCGGACGGTGCTGTCCACGCCGTCGGCGCCCACGACGTACCGGGCCCGGATGCGGTCGATGCCGCGGTCCTGGCGCTCCACCCGCGCTTCCATCCCGGCAAACGGGTCCTCCGGATCCAGGCGTTCGAGCTCCAGGAGCTCCGCGCCCCGTTCGATCCGCACACCCCGGCTGGCCAGGTATCCGGTGAGGATGCGTTCGGTGTCGGCCTGCGGGAGGAAGAGCAGCTGCTGGTAGGCGGAGTCCTCGATCCCGATGTCGAACAGCCCGATCGAGACCGTGTCTTCCGGCAGATGCAGATGAAGCTGCCTGGCGGGATTGCCACTGCGCGCCATGGTGTCGCTGATCCCGAAGGGACGCAGTGCCTCCAGAGTACGCGGCTGCACGGCCAGCGCACGGGACTGCGTGGATGGAGCCTGCCGCCGGTCGATGATCCGGAAGCTGGTGCCATAGCTGGCCAGCTGGGCGGCAAGCGCCAGCCCGGTGGGTCCTGCCCCCACAATCAGGACATCGACGTCGTAGTTCATTCCAACATTGTTCGCAAAGGAAACCCGGTCCGCCATAGTCACAGCCTAGTCTTGACGCCAGCCGGTCTTCCACTTTAGCGTAGCGATAAACATTTGATGCCTATTAGGTAACTTTCAGTCAATGGCCGGATAGCATCGAAGCGGGTGCCGCCACGGCCCCGACAGGAACCAAACCGGGAGAAATACTCAGTGGATAAGCCTCAAGACCAGCCGCGCATCAACTCCAATGGCAAAGTGGGTCCGATCGACGCCGCCCAGGTCCCGCGCTACGCAGGAGCGGCCACCTACGCCCGCCTCCCGCGGCTTGACCAGGTGGAGCGTGCCGACGTCGCCGTCGTCGGCGTGCCTTTCGACTCCGGAGTGTCCTACCGCCCGGGGGCCCGGTTTGGCGGCAACCACATCCGCGAAGCCTCACGCCTGCTGCGTCCTTACAACCCGGCCCAGGACACCTCCCCGTTCGAGAACCTGCAGGTTGCCGACGCCGGTGACCTGGCCGTGAACCCGTTCAACATTAACGAGGCCATCGAAACGATCCAGGCCGGTGCGCTGGATCTGACGGCGGGCGGAGCCAAGCTGCTGACCCTCGGCGGAGACCACACCATCGCCCTGCCGCTCCTGCGGGCTGCGGCAGAACGGGCCGGGCAACCGGTGGCCATGCTGCACTTTGACGCGCATCTGGACACCTGGGACACCTACTTCGGTGCCGAGTACACCCACGGCACGCCGTTCCGCCGTGCGGTGGAAGAGGGCATCCTGGATACGGAGGCCATTTCCCACGTTGGTACCCGTGGACCGCTTTACGGCAAGAAGGACCTGGAGGAGGACCGCCGGTTCGGCTTCGGCATCGTGACCTCCTCGGATGTGTTCCGGCAGGGCGTGGATGAAGTCGTCGCGAAGCTGCGTGAGAGGATCGGCAGCCGGCCGCTGTACATCTCGGTGGACATCGACGTGCTGGACCCCGCGCACGCTCCCGGCACCGGAACACCGGAAGCCGGCGGCATCACCAGCCGGGAATTGCTGGAAATCCTGCGCGGCATGCGCGGGATGAACCTGGTGGGAGCGGACGTGGTGGAGGTTGCCCCCGCCTACGACCACGCGGACATCACCGCCGTGGCTGCGTCCCATGTGGCCTATGACCTCATCACCCTGATGGGACTTTCCGCATGAGCCCGGTGGCGCCCGGAGCGGCGGTACGCAACGGTGGAGACCTTGTAGTCGAAACCCTGGAAGCACTGGGCGCCACCACCGTTTTCGGCATCCCCGGCCAGCACGCGCTGGGCCTCTTTGATGCACTGTCCCGCTCCACCCTGGAGTTCGTCTCCTCCCGGGTGGAAAACAATGCGGCCTTCGCCGCCGACGGCTTTTCCCGGGCCACCGGAAAGGTCGGTGTCCTCTTCCTCTCCACCGGACCCGGTGCGCTGACCTCGCTGGCCGGGCTGCAGGAGGCCTACGCCACCGGTGTGCCCATGGTTGTGGTGGCCAGCCAGATCCCGATCGAGGGCCTGGGCGCACGCCGCCGCGGCATGCTGCACCAGCTCGATGACCAGAAGGCATCCGCCGCGAACGTCACCAAGAGCCAGCGCCTGATCCAGCACGCCTCCGGAATTCCTTCCGCCATCCAGGACGCCTGGACGGAAGCGATTTCCGCACCCATGGGACCGGTGTGGGTCGAGGTGCCGCAGAATGTCCTGCTCGCGCCGGTCATGGTGCCGGCGGTGGAGGACGCCCTGGCCGAACCCTTCGACAACCCGCCGCGCAGCGAGCTGGTCACCGAGGCCGTGAAATGGCTGGGCAGCGCCCGGCGGCCGGCCATTATTGCCGGCGGCGGCACCCGCCGCGGCCGTGCGGAGGAGCATTTGCTGTCCCTGGCCGGCAAACTTCGCGCCCCGGTCATCTGCACTCCCGGCGGCAAGGGGGCGTTCCCCTGGAACCATCCGCTGTCCCTGCAGTCCTGGGTGGAGGACAGGTGGGCCACCGAGCTGCTGGAGGACGCCGACGTCCTGCTGGTGATCGGATCATCCCTCGGGGAGATCACATCCAACTACTTCACCTTCGCCCCGCGCGGCAGGATCATCCAGATCGACGCCGAGCCCCGCGTGCTGGAGTCCAACGGCCCAGCGCTCGGCATCCGGGCAGACGCCGGGCAGGCGCTCGCCGCGCTGGACGCCGCCCTCCAGGAACCCGCCCAGGCACCGGACTGGCACGGCCAGACACCCGAAGAGCTGACCGCTGCCACACTGGCCCGCATCACGGCCCGGCTCGAAGCCCAGGACCTTGGTCCGGAAAGGGCCTTTATGGCCGATATCCGGGCAGCGGTGCCCGCCGGTATGGAGACCTTCTGGGATATGACGATCGCCGCCTACTGGGCCTGGAGCTGTTGGGATGCCAAATCCGGGGCGTTCCATTCCGCGCAGGGCGCCGGCGGCCTCGGCTTCGGTTATCCGGGTGCGCTCGGAGCGGCCGTGGGGCTCGGGGAGCGGGTGCTCGCCGTGTCCGGCGACGGGTCAGCGATGTACTCGATCGCCGAACTGGCCACCGCGCGGCAGCACAATGTGCCGGTCACCTGGCTGATTGTTGACGACGGCGGCTATGGGGTGCTGCGCGAATACATGGTTGATGCATTCGGCAAGGCCACGGCGACAGAACTGGCCGGCCCCGATTTCGTCCTGCTCGCTGAGTCCTTCGGGATTCCGGCCCGCCGTGCGGAACCGGCGAAGGTGCGGCAGGCACTGGAGGAATCCTTCGCCGAGGACGGTCCGAACGTCGTCGTGGTGGAAACCGTACTCCGGCTCTTTGCCCCGACGCATCTGGATACGTAATCTCCGGAAACCTCCCAGAAAGCTGGGATAAAGTTAGCTCAGGCAACTATCAGGAAGGCCCGAGTGAGCAATTTCCGGACTAGGCAGATGGGTGCTGCCGGAGGAGGATTCCAGGCATGGAATTCCTGATTCTGCTGGTTGCCCTGCTCTTTGGCACCGTGCTGGTGGTTGGCCTGGGGGAGCGGATCAGGCTTCCCTATCCGGTGCTGATGCTCATTTTCTCTGCGCTGTTCGCGTTCCTGCCGTTTCTCCCGGAGATCCACATCGATCCGGAACTGATCCTGCCGCTGTTCCTGCCGCCGCTGCTTTATGCGGCAGCGCAGCGCAGCTCCTGGTCGGTCTTCCGGCTCCGCTGGCGCTCGCTGGTGCTGCTCGCCGTGGCACTGGTCGCGGTCACTGCCGCCGTCGTCGCCGGAATCTCCTGGGCTTTTGTCCCGGCGCTCGGCCTGCCGGCCGCGATCGCGCTTGGCGCCATTGTGGCGCCGCCCGATCCCGTGGCGGTGGAAGCCGTGGCGGGCAAGGTAAACATGCCCCGCCGGCTGGTCACCGTGCTGCAGACTGAGGGGCTCTTCAACGACGCGATCGCCATCGTGATCTTCCAGGCCGCCGTCGGCGCCGCAGTTAGCGGCGGCGAGGTCGACTGGACGATCATTCCGAAGTTCCTGATCGGGGCCGCGGGCGCCGTCCTGCTGGGACTCGGCATGGGCTGGCTCGTTGGAGCGCTCAACCGGTTCGTTCCCAACCTCGTGGCCCGTTCCGCCGTGACCCTCGTTGCTCCCTATGCCGTCTACATCCTGGCGGAGGAACTGCACTTTTCCGGAGTCGTTGCCGTCGTCGTCACTGCCTTGGAACTTGGCCGCCGGGCACGTCCGCAGGACTCCGAGGAACGCCTCACCCGCACGGCCTTCTGGGACGTCGTCGAACTGTTGACCACGGGCGTCGCCTTTGGGCTGGTCGGCATCGAAATGCGGTACGCCATTGAGGATGAAGGCCGTGAGATCTTCGGCTTCATCCCGGGCATCGCTGCCGTCTGCATCGCCGTGGTGCTGGTCCGTTTCCTCTGGATGTACGGCATCTACCGGTTCGGCGGAACGGAAAAACGCAACAACGTGCCGGGCTCCCTCAAGGAAGTCCTGGTCCTCACCTGGTGCGGTATGCGCGGCCTGGCCACCTTGGCCCTTGCGCTGGCTCTGCCGGCAACCACCCTGGCCGGAGCGGAACTGCCCGGCCGGAACTTCATGATCGTCACCGCAGGCGCCGTCCTGGTGACCACGCTGGTGCTTCCCGGCCTGACCCTGCCGTGGCTCATGCGCCGGCTCAATCTGCCGAGTGACCACTTGGCCATGGAACGGCAGGAGCGCGAGTTGGCCAAGCGTGCTGAACGCATCGCCCTGGAAACGATGAAACGTTCGACGGCGGCGGACAGGCTGCCGCCCGAACGCCGGGCCGCGCTGGCCCGGCGGATGTCCTCCCTGCACTCAATCCTGGAACGCGACGCCGAGGCAGATCCGCAGAAGATGCGCCAGCTCAAGGCCACCCTGGAGGTGATGGACGAGGTCCAGCGCGAAGCCCTGGCCGCCGCACGGAAGGAGGTGCTGGCAGCCCGCCGGCAGTCCGGAATGGACCCCGAAGCCGTAGACCGCGTCCTGCGCCGCCTCGACCTGCGCACCGTCACCCTCGACCACGGACCCCGGTAGCCGCGTTTCTCTTGACTACGGCCCGGGCCGGGGCCGCCGGGCTACTGCATGGTGAACCGGCGCGCGACCAGGTCGCCCAGCTGTGGTGCCCGGAACAGTGCCGCCAGCGCAGCGTTGCGGGCCCGCATGATCGGGGGCGGAAGCGGGCGGCCGAGTGCCATGTTCAGCCGTGCCTGGGCCGAAGCGGTCCTGGCCGCCCGCCGCCGTCGCCGGTCAAACTGCGCCAGCTGCCCACGGATATCAACGCCGCGCACACCTGAGGCGAGAAGGGGAGCCAGTTCCGCTGCATCCAGCCAGCCCAGCGTCAGGCCCTGCCCGCCGATGGGACTGACCTCATGGGCCGCATCGCCGATCAGCACCGTACGGCCGTGAACCAGCTGCCGCGCCAGCGCGGTGCGGACGGAAAAGGCGCTGAGCATTGAGTTCCCCGCAGTGTCCAGCTGCTGTCCGGTGCGTTCCTGCACGGTTGTGGCCAGCAGCTTGGCATCGGCCTCCGCGAGCAGCGTCCGGGTGTGGGCTACCCAGCGGCGTTTGCCGGCGGGCAGGGGGAAAGACTCCACAATTCCTTCCGGTTCCAGATAGAGCACACCCAGGGCTCCGTCGCCGGTGGTATCGGGAAAATCGCCCATCAGGTAGTGATCAGGCAGCACCTTGCCCTCGACGGCGGCGCCCAGCAGGCCGCGAAGCGGGGAGCGGGCGCCGTCGGCCGCCACCACAAAGGCAGCATGGACGGCGAAACCGGCGTCCTCTCCCACCGTGCCGGTCCCAACGTCTGCGCCGGTCCCACGGACTGCGCCGGTCCCGCCATCTGCGCCGGAAATGCCGGCGAGGATGACGGACGAACCCGTATCGACGAGTGCCGTCACGGTGTGCCCGCGGTGCAGCGCGGTCGGAGCCAGGGACCTGAGGCGGTCCTCGAGAATCGTTTCGGTGCGTTCCTGCGGCAGGGCCAGGACGTACGGGTAGCGGGTGGCGGTCCGGGTGAACCGGATGGACACCAGACGCCGGTCCCGCGTCCGGGCGGCACCGTGGCGGATCTGGACCCCCTCGGACGTGAGCTGTTCGGTGATCCCCGTGCCTTCAAGGGCCGCCAGACCGGGCGGGTGGATGCCGATGGCGCGGGAGTGACTGCTGCGGGTTGTCCGCCGCTCCAGGACCGCGGTCCGCAGTCCCTGCTGCTGCAGGAGGATCGCCAGGGCAAGGCCCACCGGGCCCCCGCCCACGATGGCGACGTCGACGTCGAGGACCTGCCCGGAGTCGAGAAGCGGCCCACCCTCCGGGCCCGTGCCCGGGCTCATCCCCGGGCCGTTCGCTGGCCTGATCACTGGCCCGCCCGGTACAGGAGCAGGTTCTGCCACGGCTTCTGCCTGCGGGTTTCCCACCCGGCCGGCGCGGCCGCCGCCAGCTCGGCGGCCGTGTAGCTGCGCCGGATCGACGTCAGGCCGTCAGCGCGGATGAAGGACCCGTGGAAGAAGGGCAGGGTGCCGGCGGAAAACAAGCCATAGGCCCACGGACTGCGTTCGATGTCGCTGTGCAGCACCAGCTGGCGGGTCAGCGCCTGCGAGTCCGCGAGCAAACCCTCGAAGGCCCCGGCATCCAGGTGGTGCAGCACATGGTTGGAGATCACGACGTCGAATGACCGGCCCTCGGCCACCAGTGCGGAGGTGAAGACGGGACGGAATTCAAGGCCGGGGAGCGGAGCCCGGGACGAGGCGTAGGCGTGCGCCCTTGGGTCCGGGTCGATTCCGGTGACTTCCACCCGGAGACCGTCCCGCCGCGCCCAACGGGCCAGGGCACGCGCCAAGTCCCCGCCGCCGGAACCGATGTCCAGGACAGTGCCGCCGCCGTGGCCGGCAAGGACCGGGCGAACATACCGGCGGTAATTCCGCCGCCACCCGGAGACGACGGCGTTGATCAGCGGGAACTGCGCATAGGTGCGTTCCAGCCGGACCGGATCACAGTCGGGGCGGTCCATTTCCTCGACGGCCTCCACCGCCCGGCGGCTCAGGTCCGGCGGGAAAAACGGCGGTGAGCCGGCGTCCAACAGCGGCACTGGGTTTAGGCCACGGCGGCCGTGACCGGAGCAGCTGCCGCTTCGGCACGGTGTTCAGCCGTCGGAGCCGTGCCCGGCACCCGGGTGAAGAGTCCGGTTTCCACGGTCAGGCCGGGGCCGAAGGCCATCGAGCAGATCCGCTCGTTGCCGCCCGTGAAGGGCTGTTCCAGGATGTGCTTGAGCACGAACATCACCGTCGCCGAACTCATGTTGCCGAAGTTCCGCAGGGTTTCGCGGGCAGGTACCAGCTGCTCCTGGCTCAGCCCGAGCTTGGCCTCAACTTTGTCCAGGATGCTGCGCCCGCCGGGGTGGATGGCCCAGTGCTCGATCTCCGCATACGGCAGCGCCGCCACCGCGGGGTCCCGGGCCAGCAGCGGCTCCAAGGCTCCGACGATGTGCTCGTCAATGATGTGCGGTACGTAGGTGCCCAGCACCATTTCGAACCCATGGTCGCCAATGTTCCAGGCCATGGATTCTTCCCCCACGGGTGTGAGGGTGGTTTCGAAATGGTCCAGGACGATCGCGGGGCTTTCACCGGGCAGGTCGCGGCTGGTGATGATGGCTGCCGCGGCGCCGTCGGCGAACAGCGAGGAACCCATGATGATGTCCGGGTCATTGGACGAGCGCACGTGCAGCGAGCACAGCTCGGCGCTGACCACCAGGACGACGGCGTCCGGATCGGCTTCGCAGAAGGACTTGGCGGCGCGCATGGCGGGGAAGGCGGCATAGCAGCCCATGAATCCGAGGTGGTAGCGCTGCACCGCGGGGTTCAATCCAAGGGCGCGGACCAGCTTGTAGTCGGGCCCGGGATTAAAGAACCCCGTGCAGGAAACGGTCACCACGTGGGTCACGTCCGCGGGCGAGATCCCCGGGCAGTTCTCCACCGCCTTGCGGCCGGCCTCGATAAAGAGCTTGGTGGCTTCTGCCGCGAAAATATCGTTGCGGGCCTTGGTGCTGGGCATCAGCAGCAGGCCGGTCTGCGGGTCGAAGAACTGCGGGTTCTCAACCGTGGACATCAGTGTCAGCTCCTCCAGCGCCGTGCGCCGGGTGTCGATGGCGGCCGAATTGAAGCATGTAGTGACCAGCCGGGTGCCCAGCCGGGTCAGGCCAGGCTGCGCCGCAAACACATCGCGGACCTGGTCCTGAACCAGGACAGTCGGGGGAACAGCAGTTTCGAGGGATCTGAGCGTAACTGGCATCCTCCATTGTTAGGGGAACATACAGCAGTGCACAATGGTTAGCCTCCGCCGGCTCTCTGGGAATCTCCAGCGGGTCGACGGAACCCGCCCGGTGTGCATTTCTGCAGATGCGCCTTGCGGTTTTGGTGATTGAGCGGCTTCGGTGCAGGCACCATACTCGTCCTAACTCGGCCGGGGGCGTCATGCCCGGCGGTGGCCGACCGTGTCAACGTGGACACCAAAGGAGAATGTGGATGAGTACTAATATTCCCAAGCAGCGCAGCCGGGCCAAGACGCCGGTCCCGGAGGGCCTCCGCAAGGTCGTGGTGGCATCCATGGCCGGGACGGTCGTGGAGTGGTACGAGTTCTTCCTCTATGCGGCGGCCTCCACTCTGGTCTTCGCGCACTTGTTCTTCCCAAATGCCAATACCGAGCTCGACGGCATCATCGCCGCATTCGTGACCTACGCCGTCGGCTTCGTGGCGCGTCCGATCGGCGGCATTGTCTTCGGACACTTTGGCGATAAGTTCGGGCGCAAGAAACTCCTGCAGCTGAGCATCATCCTGGTGGGTGTCTCCACCTTCCTGATGGGCTGCCTGCCAGGCTTCGACCAGGTCGGTTACTGGGCTCCCGCCATGCTGGTGGCGCTGCGCTTCATCCAGGGCTTCGCCGTCGGCGGCGAATGGGGCGGCGCTGTGCTGCTGGTGGCCGAACACAGCCCGGATAAGTCCCGCGGCTTCTGGTCCAGCTGGCCGCAGTCCGCCGTGCCGATGGGGAACCTGCTCGCCACCGGTGTGCTGTTCCTGCTTTCGTCCACGCTGTCCAACGAGGCGTTCCTGGGCTGGGGCTGGCGCGTGGCGTTCTGGCTTTCCGCCGTGATCGTGCTGGTGGGCTACTACATCCGAACCAAGGTCTCCGATGCGCCCATCTTCCTTGAAGCGCAGAAGGAAGTGGAAACCGAAGCCAAGGGCTACGGCGTCCTGGAAGTCTTCCGCCGCTACCCGCGCGGCGTCTTCACTGCTATGGGGCTGCGCTTCGCGGAGAACATCCTCTACTACCTGGTAGTCACGTTCTCCATCACCTATCTGAAAACGGTAGTCCAGACCGATACCTCGCGGATCCTGCTGCTGCTGCTGGTGGCGCACTTTGTCCATTTCTGCGCGGTACCGATGGCCGGACGCCTCTCCGATACCCTGGGCCGGCGGCCGGTTTACCTGGCCGGCGCCGTACTGGGGGCCACCTGGGGGTTCTTCGCTTTCCCGATGATGGACACGGGGGAGGACCTGGTGATCCTGGCGGCGGTCACGATCGGCCTGCTGTTCCACGCCCTGATGTATGCCGGGCAGCCGTCGATCATGGCGGAAATGTTCCCCACCCGCATGCGGTACTCCGGGGTGTCCCTTGGCTACCAGGTCACCTCGATCGTTGCCGGGTCGCTGGCGCCGATCATCGCGACGTCGCTGCTGGCCCGGTATGACTCCTCCGTCCCGGTGGCGCTCTACCTGCTCGGTGCCTGCATCGTCACCGCCATTTCGGTGCTGCTGCTGCGCGAAACCAATGGTATTTCGCTGCACGACGTCGACGCCGCGGATGCCCAGGGCACCGCAGACCTGCTGGCCGCTGCCAAGTCCAGCGGGCAGGACCGCGCCCCGGAGCGGGCCGACAGCTGAATCCCTGCCAGCCGCAGGACCGGAAGCCGCTGCCCGTCAGGACGCTAGAAGTTCCTGCCGGGCGGCGGCCTCCGCCTGGATCGCGGCGACAACCGCCTGGACGCGGGCCGAGATCGGCAGCCGGCGTTCGAAGTCGCCAGGCAGCACGGGCACAAACCCCTCACGCCCGGCCACCATAAAGTTCGGCAGGAGCCCGACGCCGGCGCCCTGGCGGACAGCTTCCACCTGGGCAAAAATACTGGTGGCCTGGAAGCTGGTGCGCGGGGCGGGCAGGCCGGTGGACCGGTGGCCGAGTTCTTCCACCAGCAGCGCCGACTCCACATAGGACACAAAGCAATGCCCCGCCAGATCGTCCGGGACCTGCGGCATCCCGTGCTGCTCCAGGTAACCGGACCCCGCATATAGCCGCAGCACGTAGTGGCCCAGGAGGATCGTCTGGGCGGTGCTGACATCGGTGTTCCCCACCACGACTTCGAGGTCAACACCCGAACGGTTCTGGCTCACCTTGCGCGTGGCGGAGAAGATTTCCACGCTGATCTGAGGGTGCCTGGCCTGCAGCCGGACCAAGGCAGGAGTCACGACCTCCGCGCCGAGGCCATCGACGGTGCTGATCCGCACCACTCCGGCCAGGGGATCGGCGTCCTGGGCCAGCACACAGCGCAGGTTTCCCAGGCTTTCTTCGATGGCTTCGGCGGCACGGACGGCTTCTGCGCCGAGGCTGGTGAGTTCCCAGCCGCGGGGCGTGCGGGCGAGGGTACGGCCGCCGAGCTGTTTCTCCAGGGCGATGATCCGCCGGGAAATTGTGGTGTGCGTGGTCCCGAGGGTTTCGGCGACGGCGTTGAACCGCCCCAGCCGGGCCACGGTCAGCAGGATCAACAGGTCATCTGGGCTGGGCAGGCGGCGTTCATCGTCCATGGCCGTTTCCTCCTCCGGATCGCAGGATGCGACGGTCTGGGGTTCCGGGCCGCACAGCGGTTCCGGCCTGCTGGACCACCCCCGCGAGCGTGTGCACGGATGCACATAGTGTCTGTGCATTCTGGTCTTGAACGCACCCTAGCAGGATGCAAGTCTGGTTCCGCGGGGGACGCGCAGCGCTATCTCATCAGCAGCACTACCTAAGCAAAGGAGCTTAGCCATGGCGGAAATCGGATGGATCGGACTGGGGAACATGGGTGCCCCAATGGCCGCGAACCTGGTCAAGGCGGGGCATAACGTGCGGGGGTTCGACCTCAGCCCCCGCGCGGTGGCGACGGCGGAGGCCGCCGGGGTGCAGGCCGTCGCAAGCATCGCCGAAGCGGTGGCAGGGGCCGACGTCGTTTTCACGATGCTTCCCAAGGGCGAACACGCCCGGGCGGTGTACCTGGAACCCGACGGGATCCTGGCCCACGCTTCGCTGGATACGCTGCTGATCGATTCCTCGACGATCGACGTCGAATCGGCGCAGGCGCTGCACGACGCCGCGGCCGCCGGACGGTTCCGGTTCGTGGACGCCCCGGTTTCCGGCGGTATGAGCGGCGCCCAGGCCGGGACCCTCACCTTTATGGTGGGCGGGGCGGAGGACGCCGTCGCCGATGCAGCGGCCTATATCGAACCGATGGCCGGCAACGTCATTCCCACTGGCGGCCCCACCACCGGGCAGGCCGCGAAGATCTGCAACAACCTCATGCTGTTCATCAACCTCGCCGCCACCGCCGAGGGCGCTGTCCTGGCCGACCGGCTCGGCCTGGACAAACAGGTCTTCTGGGATATCGCTTCGGTGTCCTCGGGTGACAGCTGGGCGCTGCGGACCTGGTACCCGGTGCCGGGAGTGGTGGACACGGCGGCGTCGAACAATAACTTCGAACCCACGTTCACCGCCGAACTGGCGAACAAGGACATCAACCTCGCCATAGCGGCGGCCCGGGACACCGGCACCCCGCTGGAAATCGGCGAACACGTCCAGCAGCTCTTCGCCCGGCTGATCGACGCGGGCCAGGCGGGCAAGGACTGCTCCATGATCGTCCAGCTCGTCGACGGCACCCTCCGGGCAGATGTTCCGGAAACTGACCAGGTTCCCGCGCCCTAAGCGGCGCACGTCCCGAATCGAGATCCCATGCAGCGCATCCCGCACATCATTAACGGCACGCAGGTTCCGGACGCAGAACGCTACGGACCAGTGTTCAACCCCGCCACGGGCGTCCAGGAAAAGGAAGTGGCACTGGCCTCGGCGGCCCGGGTGGAGGAAGCTATCCAAGCCGCCCGGGAAGCCCTGCCAGGCTGGCGGGCCACCTCCCTGGCCCGGCGCACCGGCATCTTCTTCAAGGTCCGTGAGCTGCTCACCGAACGCAAGGCCGAACTGGCCGCCATCCTCACCAGCGAACACGGCAAGGTCCTCTCCGACGCGGAAGGCGAAATCACCCGCGGCCTGGAGAACATCGAATTCGCGACCGCCCTCTCGCAGACACTCAAAGGGGAGCGATCCGAGCAGGTGGCCTCCGGCGTCGACGTCCATTCCATCCGTCAGCCGGTAGGCGTGGTCGCCTGCATCACCCCGTTCAACTTCCCGGCCATGGTGCCGCTCTGGATGATCGGCAGCGCCCTGGCCTGCGGAAACACCGTCCTGTTGAAGCCGAGCGAGAAGGACCCCTCGGCGTCCGTGTTCATTGCTGAGCTGTTCGCCGAAGCGGGCCTGCCCGCCGGGGTGTTGAACGTGGTGCACGGGGACAAGGAAGCCGTGGACGTGCTGCTGGAACACCCCGAAGTGAAAGCCATCAGCTTTGTGGGTTCGACGCCGATCGCACGCACCATCTACCGGCGGGCAGCGGAACACGGCAAACGCGTCCAGGCCCTGGGCGGGGCGAAGAACCACATGGTGGTCCTGCCCGACGCCGACCTCGACATGGCCGCCGACGCCGCCGTCTCCGCCGCGTACGGATCCGCGGGGGAGCGGTGCATGGCCGTGAGCGTCCTCGTGGCGGTCGGCTCAATCGCCGATGACCTGGTGGAGGCTGTGCGCTCGCGGATGGTCGAGCTGAAGATCGGGCCCGGGACCGACCCGGCGTCGCAGATGGGCCCGCTGATCACGGCCGAGCACCGGGACAAGGTGGCTTCCTACGTGGCCGGTGCCGCGGATGAAGGCGCCACCGTGGTGGTGGACGGACGGGAGGCGTCCTTCGACGGGGACGGGTTCTTCCTGGGCGTGAGCCTGCTGGATAACGTGAAACCGGGAATGAAAGCCTACGACGATGAGATTTTCGGTCCAGTGCTCTCCGTGGTCCGCGTTCCCACCTACGCCGACGCGGTGCAGCTGGTGAACGAGAACCCGTACGGCAACGGCACCGCGATCTTCACGCGCGACGGCGGTGCCGCCCGGGCGTTCGAGTTCGACGTCGAAGCCGGCATGGTGGGCGTCAATGTGCCGATCCCGGTACCGGTGGGCTCCTTCTCCTTCGGAGGCTGGAAGGACTCGCTGTTCGGGGATACGCACATGTACGGGCCGGATTCGATCCGTTTCTATACCCGGGGCAAAGTGGTGACCACGCGCTGGCCGGATCCGTCGACGTCGGAAATCGATCTGGGCTTCCCGCAGGTGCTGTAGGACCTGGCGGGACCGCAATGATTTAAGTTCCCCTGGGTTGGGGTAGTTGCCGGCGAAGTGCCTGCCGTTGCCGCAGCAGGATCACCCCGAGCACCGCCTGGATCACCAAGCCGGTCACCAGCAGCAGCAGTGCCCCCGGTGCGTTGTTTTCCACCCCGGCCGGTGGAAAAACCAGCAGTCCGGCGGCTAGGAGGGCGTGTGCCGCGGCTGCCACCAGCAGGGCCGCAGCCCGCAGCCGGAAACTGTGCGGTGCGGAGGTGGTGCCCAGAACCGCCGCGGTGAACAGGCAGCCCGCTGCCGCGAGGTAGCCGGTCACCAGCCAGTGCACCGGCATGGACTCCTGCATGGACGTGAACAAGCCGGTGTGGAACATCGCCCACATTCCCGCGAGCACCAGCACCGTGGCGGTGGCCGGATGGGAGAGGGACCTGGCCGGAGCGCTGTCCAGGAGCCGGCGCAGCCGCCGGGCAGGGAATTCATCCAGCGTCCGCAGAGCGAGTGCCGCCGGCCGGGCAACCATCAGCAGCAACGGACCCACCAGCCCGGCGAGCGCATGGGAGAGGCACAGGGCGGTGAAATCCTGGTGCGCCCAGCTGGCCAGCGGTTCCAGGAGCGTAACCAGCACTGCGAGGACACCGGCAAGAAAGCTCACCAGCCGCCAAGCCGGCCATCGTCCGGATTTCGCCGAGGCGACCCCTGCCCAATAGGCCGCCGCCGCAGCGACCGCCGGGATCAGGAAGAGTGACTCGACCGAGAAAGCCCCGTGGTTATGCATCAGGAGGAACCGGGAAACGCACGGTTGGGGACGGCGTCATAAGTGCGAACATAGCACCGCTGGTTCCGGCCATGAACCCTGTGGGCCTAACCATGTTCCGCTAACCGTGCTCCCCGTGGGCCTAACCCTAAGCGCGTGTCCGCGTGCCGCTAGCCCCGGGGTCAGCCGCCGGCCTCCTCTGTTGACATCTGGCTGGCGGAGGCGAGGATGAGGGCCATGTGGACGGGGAGCCTGGAATTCGACCTGCTGCTGGATGACGTGCACTCGCTCAAGGAGAAACGGTCCCTGGTGCGGCCCCTGATCGCTGAGCTTCACCGCAGGTTCTCCGTGTCCGCTGCCGAATCCGGCCATCTGGACCTGCACCGGAGGGCGGCCGTTGGTATTGCGGTGGTTGCAGCGGACCGGGCGCACGTTGTGGAGGTTCTGGATGCTGCGGAACGGCTGGTGGCGGGACGCCCGGAGGTTCAGCTGCTTAGCACGCGGCGGCGGGTGCAATCCAGTGAGGACGAGTAACGACACAGCAGCAGGCAACCGGTAAGTGGCAGTTCGGCCGCAGACCGTGAGCCACCGTGTCAATGAACGCTTTGCACTTCCAGGCTTCTCTTGCCCGGGGTTTGGCCGCAA